>NZ_CAJNBO010000010.1:0-288765 GCF_905221015.1 Paraburkholderia nemoris
TGCCCATTCCCGGGTTTCCGCTGAATAGCGTTTCATCTTCCACTCGCTGTCCGCCCCCCATCTTTACATCAATCGGTTCGGGTGAGGCGACAACTAGCCTGACATGGAGGGCGGCAAAGAAAAGTAGGTGCCCCCCGCACAGGGGGAACGCTAATAGACCACTAACAAAACAAGGAAAGGCCAAAGCCCGAAGAACACGGCCAAATGCCGCCGCAAAAGGCAAAAAACCCCACTATTCAGCCGCCCGCAACTTCTTAACCTCAGCATCCGAAGGCTGCACACTCCCCCCATCGATGTAACGATAAGAAGTCATCACCCCCTTACCGTCCTTAAGACCGGTAACCCCAACAAACGCCCCCATGGTCGACTGATTATCCTGCCCCCGATAAGTAATCGGCCCGAAGGGCGTCTCCACCCCTAGCCCCTTGAACGCGGCAGCGAGCTTATCCGGATCGGTAGACCCAGCCT
This sequence comes from Paraburkholderia nemoris, assembly GCF_905221015.1. Taxonomy (NCBI): domain Bacteria; kingdom Pseudomonadati; phylum Pseudomonadota; class Betaproteobacteria; order Burkholderiales; family Burkholderiaceae; genus Paraburkholderia; species Paraburkholderia nemoris. The sequence goes on from NZ_CAJNBO010000010.1 coordinate 469, forward strand.
TCTTGATCCCCGCCGCGATCGACATCAACGCCGAATACCCGACGACTGACCCCAGTCGCGGATAATCGTGATACTTCGCCTGATACGCATCGACGAACTTCTTGTTCGCCGCCGTATCAATCGAATACCACGGGTACCCCGTCACGATCCAGCCCGTCGGCGCCTCCGCTCCCAACGGATCGAGATAGTCCGGCTCACCCGTCAACAACGACACCACGCTGCGATCCTTGAACAAGCCGCGCGTATTGCCCTCACGCACAAACTTGCCGAGATCGGCGCCAAACAGCACGTTGAAAATCGCATCCGGCTTCGCGTCGGCAATCGCCTGCGACACCGCTCCCGCATCGACATTGCCCAGCGGCGTCGCCTGCTCGGCGACAAACTCCACATCCGGCTGCGCCGCCGTCATCAGCTTCTTGAACGTCGCCACCGCCGATTGCCCGTACTCGTAGTTCGGATACACAAGCGCCCAACGCTTCTTCTTCAGCTTCACCGCCTCGGGCACCAGCATCGCCACCTGCATATACGTCGAAGGACGCAGACGGTACGTGTATTTGTTGCCGTCGGCCCAAACGATCTTGTCCGTCAACGGCTCGGCCGCGAGGAAGAAAATCTTCTTCTGCTTCGCGAAGTCGGTCAGCGCGAGACCGGTGTTCGACAGGAAGCCGCCGAACAGCAATTGCACCTGCTCGCGTGCAATCAACTCCTGCGCGACGCGGATGGTGTCGCCCGGATTGCCGTTGTCGTCGCGCGACACCACTTCAAGCTGTTTGCCGAGTACACCGCCCGCCGCGTTCACCTGCTCGAGCGCGAGATTCCAGCCGTTCTTGTAAGGCCCGAGAAAGGCCGGCTGCGCCTTGTAGCTGTTGATTTCGCCGACCTTGATGGTCTGCTGTGCACTCGCGCCAACGGCCGCGAGCGATAGAACCGTTGAAACCGTGAGGCGAGAGATCCATCCTGCGCGCGTGGTCATGCGTTTCTCCGTTATCAAAAGGATTGCGGGAATGCGGTCGTTTTTATCAAGCGTTGAAGCGTCTGGCGATTCGTTCGGCGAACCGTATTGCGAATTGTGCTGCCAGTGGTGCTACGAGCGATGCTGCGAGTAATGCAAAACGTTTGGCGATTTCACTCTGCCTGCGGCATCGCGCGAATTCTCGCAACGCTCGCTGTGACGTCCTGCCATGCCGGTTTGCCGCCGGCGAATTGCTGACGCAGGTAGGTCACCAGTTCGGCGACCTGGGCATCGTTGAAACTGTCGCGGTAAGCCGGCATCGTACCGAGTTCGGGCCGTGCAGGCGAGCCGATACCATCGAGAATCACGCGAATCAGATTATCAGGCGTCGTGCTATGCAGATTCGTGTTAAGCGCCAGCGACGGATGCGCACCGAACAATTGCGGCCCACTGCCAGTGTGATGACAGGCTGCGCACGCGCCGTCGAAGAGACGTGCACCAAGACCTGCTGCCGCGCCCGTAATCGTGCTGGCCTGCTCGTATTGACGCGCCATCGCCGCAGGATCCGCATTGGGCTCGAGAGGATTCAAAGACGCGAGATATGTGGCCATCGCGCGAATATCGCTGTCGGGCAACGCCGCCAGATCGTTGACGACCGGCGCCATCGGCCCGGCCGCGACGCCATGCAGCGGCGCATGACCGTAGCGCAGATAGCTGAACAGTTCGTCTTCGCTCCAGGGTACGGGCGCGTTGGACAGCGTCGATAGCGCGGGCGCCTCCCAGCCTTCCGCCATGCCGCCGCCCATGAACGCGGCGCCGGTTTTCTCGGCACCGAATGCATTACGCGGGGTATGGCATGCGCTGCAGTGGCCGAGGCTGTTCACGAGATACGCCCCGCGATTCCATTGCGCACTTTGCGTCGTGCTGGCGGCAAACGTATTGCGCCCGAGGAAGAGCCCGTTCCATGCAGCCATCAACGGGCGCACGCTGAATGGAAAGGCCAGCTTCGTTTCCGGCGGCCTGGAGCGCACCGGCGTTTGTGCCATGAGGTACGCGTAGAGCGCTTTCAGATCGTCGTCGGACGTGTTCCTGAACGACGTGTACGGGAACGCGGGATACAAATGATGGCCGTCGCGGCTGATGCCTTGCCGCATCGCCCGCACGAATGCGTCGAGCGACCATGTGCCGATCCCCGTCTGTCCATCAGGCGTGATGTTGGTGCTGTAGATGGTGCCGAATGGCGTATCGAGCGGCTTGCCGCCGGCATTCGGCACACCGTTGTGCGCGGTATGGCAAACCGCGCAATTGCCCAGCGCCGCCAGCAGTTTGCCGCGCGCCACCAGTTCCGGCGCAAACGCGCTCGCGAGCGGCGGCGTAATCGGCGCCATGACTTGTGGCGTCAAAGCCAATGCACCTAGCCAGCCGGCAGCCCCCGCGGCAATTGCGCCGAGAAAACCGAGCCGCCAGCGCTTCTTTTTACGCGCCGCCGCTTCGTCCGCTTGCGCATCGGCGAGCGCGGCGCGGATCGTCTCCGGCGTGAACGGCGGCCTGCGAAAACGCACACCTGTCGCGTCGTACAGCGCGTTGGCGATCGCCGCGGCGCCAGGCAGCGACGCTGACTCGCCCGTGCCCATCGGTGGCTCGCCGTGGCGCGGCATCATCACGACGTCGATCACCGGCACTTCGCGGAACGTCAGAATCGGATACGCGCCCCATTCCTGGCTCGTGACCGCGTTATCACCAAACGTCACGCGCTCTTTCAGCGCACGGCTGGTCGCCTGAATCACGTTGCCGTGTATCTGATGACGCACGCCGTCAGGATTCACCATGGTGCCGGTGTCCTGGCCGACCACCACGCGCGTCACGGCGAGCTCGCCGCTCTTGCGATTGACTTCGATGTCGGCGACCCACGCGGACCATGCCGCGCCAAAGCCCGGGAATTTGCTGTGCACGTAGCGGGCGTAGGCAAAGCCTCGGCCGCGCGCAATGTCGCCCTCTTCCTGATCATCTTTCAAGGCGACGTTACGAGGCTGCCAGCCAGCTTTCTCGGCCACGGCCTTCACGAGATCGATCGCACGCGGATCGGTCAGATGCTTCAAACGAAACTCGACCGGATCTACGCCCGCCTCAGCCGCGAGTTCGTCGATAAAGGATTCATGCGCGAAGGTGTTCGGCAAGGCCGACACGCCCCGCAGCCAGGACGCGCGCACGATCGGCGGCGTGTCGTCGCAAACAATGCGCATGGTCCGGTAGTCGTAAGGCGGCACGGACGTGCGGTCGCCCATTTCGAATACCTGTGGCTGTGCGGAGATTGTTCCAGTAAGCAGCAACGCCAACGTGGGGGCGTCGTTCGATGGATAGCGCGTCGCGAAGTCGTACGCCGCGAGCTCGCCTTCGGCATCTAAAGCGCCGCGCACGTCCATCAATTGCGCTGCGCCTTTGGGCTCCCATGCATGCTCGTCTTCGCGCGATAGTTGCACGCGTACCGGGCTGCCGGTTGCGCGCGATAGCAGCGCGGCGTCGGCGGCGACATCGTCCGCGCAATTGCGGCCGTAGCAACCTGCCGCGTCCATGCGCACGATTTCGATGTGCGCTTCGTCGAGCGCCATCAGCAAGGCGAGATCGGCACGCAACGAATGTGGGTTCTGCGTGCCCGACCAGACTTTCAGCTTCGCATCCCGGTAGTCGGCCACCGCACACGACGGTCCAATCGACGCATGCATCTGAAACGGCCATACGTAAGTGCGTTCCAGCGTTCGGGCAGGGTCTTGCGCGAGTGCTGCGTCGACATCACCTTCGATCACCAGATCGCGCCGTTTCGCCGGATTCGCTCTTAGCGCAGCTTCCACTTCCTCACTGGTTTCGAGCGCAGGCAAACCCTCTACCGCTTTCCACTGCACATGCAAGCGCTTCACCGCCTGCTGCGCGACCTCTTCGCGCTCAGCCACGATGCCGACAAAATCGCGGATCACCACGACCTTGACGATGCCCGGCAAATCGCTGACCGAAGCTTCATCGACATGCAACAGACTGTTGCCCATGAAGTCGCCCTGCGCGACACCGGCATAGGGTGGACGGACAACGCGCCCATGCAGCATGCCAGGCACACGCACGTCATGCACGAAACTCAATTCACCGGTTGCCTTCGCCGGAATATCGACGCGCGGCGTGCTCTTGCCGACGATCTTGTATACGTCCGGCGATTTCAAAGGCGCATCGGTGGCAAGGTCCAATTCGATGCGCCGCCCGGTGATCAATTCGCCGTAGCCAATGCTCTTTTCCGTGCCACCGTCGCGCGTGAAAATCACACCGTCTCGCACGTCGAGTTGCTCAGTGGTGACGTTCAAGCGCGCGGCTGCTTCCGCCAGCAGGAACTGACGCGCTTGGGCCGCTGCATGCCTGAGTGGCACCGCCGATATCTGGATCGTCGCGCTGGCAATCGTCGGCCCCTGATTCGGCGCCTCGCTCGTATGACCGAGTACAACCGACACACGCGTCAACGGCACGTCCAGTTCTTCCGCGACGATCTGCGCGAGCGCGGTGCCGATGCCGGTGCCGAGATCGACGTGACCGTTGAACGCCACGACGCTCCCGTCGTCGCGCACCACGAGAAACATGTCCGCCTCGGTCGGCACGAACGACGAGCGCGACCCCGGCTGACCGATCGCAGGCTTCACTGGCGCCTGCGGCGGCCGCGTGATGATGAGCACACTCTGCGCGTCATAGAGCTGTCGTCGTGACAGCGGCGCGGAACGTCGATCGACGCTGAAATCCGGCCCTGTCATGCGCGCACTCCTTCACGCACGGAGGTTTGCTCAGCGAGCAGTTCGGCCGCGCGCTGCACCGCGCGCACGATCTCGACATGCGTGCCGCACCGGCAGAGGTTGCGCGACAACTCCCGCCGGATCGTCTCGACGCTCGGATGCGGATCGCGATCGAGCAACGCTTTGGCGGTCATGATCATGCCGTTCAGGCAATAGCCGCACTGCGCGGCCTGTTCTTCGATAAACGCCTGCTGCACCGGATGCAGTGCGACACGCGTGCCCAGTCCTTCGAGCGTGGTGATCTCACGCCCCAAGGCAACCTTCGCGGTCGTCACGCACGAACGCGTCGGCATGCCGTCGAGCAGGACCGTACACGCACCACACTCACCAAGTCCGCAGCCGAATTTTGGACCGTTCAGCTCGAGGTCGTTACGCAGCAGATAAAGCAACGGCGTGTCCACAGCGGCGTTGACGAGATGCGTCACGCCGTTCACGTGCAGCGCAAGAGGCGCCGGGCGGTTCATGACAATGCCGGCCACGCCGTGCGGCGCGCGTTCAAAGCACCACCGGCACTTCGGTCGCCGGTGGCGTATTGCGGCTGCGCCGGCAGCGGATCAAGCCATCGATCATCACCATGCCGACACCCGGAATATCGCCGAGCTGCACGCTCTCAAGCAGCGTATCGGCGGCCGTGTGCTGCGCGCGGTCCATGAAGACGAGGTCGGCGGGACGGCCTACTTCGATCAACCCTTGCCGCAGATTGCGTTGCCGGGCGGTATTGCCGGTCGCGAAACAGAAGGCGATTTCCGCGGGGACGTCGGCGAGACTCGAGATCAGCGCGATCATCCGCAGAATGCCGAGCGGCTGCACGCCGGAACCCGCCGGACTATCGGTGCCGAGAATGATCCGATGCGGACACTTCAACTCGATCGCATGACGTGCGGTAAGCAGCGCGATTCGTTCGTTGCCGTTGTGAACGATCTCCAGCGCGCGGGTCGATTGCTCGCACAGATCGCATACGTGCCGATAGGAAAGCGACGTATGGCCGCCATTGATGTGACCGATCACGTCCGCGTCAGCGGCGAGCACCACGTCGCGATCGATCAGGCCCGAGCCCGGAATCGACGGACCGCCCGTGTGAATCGTGCTTTGAATGCCGTACTTGCGGGCCCAGGCGACCATCTGCGCCGCTTCCTCGCCACCTTTCACGCTGCCGAGTCCCACTTCGCCGAGCAGCTTCACGCCCGCTTCCGAGAGCTCCTTGAAGTCCTCCTCGACCATGCCCTTCTCGATCACCGGCGCACCCGCCATGACTTTCACACCACCGCCGACACCTGCGCCACGCATCCCTTCGAATGAACGTTGAGCGGTAATGGCAAGCGCCTTGACGCCGACAACGTCTTTCGGACGGCCGGGCAAATGCACTTCACCGGCGGAAATCATCGTCGTCACGCCGCCGTTCAGATTCGATTCGATCCAGCCCATCTGATTCTGGCGCGGCGTCCAATCGCCGAACACCGGATGCACGTGCGAATCGATCAGGCCTGGAGCGACTGTGGTGCCTTTACAGTCGACGGTGGTCCGCGCGCCTTCGAGGTCGCAATCTTTCTCGCGGCCAATCGCGACGATCACGCCGTCGTCGATCACCAGCGTGTCCGCGTCGAGAATCGGCTGGTCGATGTCGCCGGATAACAGCAAACCAATGTTCGTTACCGCGACCTTGCCCGACAAGCCTGTCAACGTCTCTGCTGCCATCTGCTTCTCCTTTCGCACCGACTGCCCGGCGTCGCATGCGTGCACACCCTGCACGCATGCGGCGCCAATGGAATCACACGCTCAGATAAGCGCGCCTGACCGTTTCGTTCTTTGCGAGTTCGCCGATCGTGCCGCTGAAGCGGATCTGCCCTTTTTCGAGGACGTACGCGCGGTCGCTGACCAGCTCGGCGAAATGCAGATTCTGCTCCGACAATAGAATCGACAGCCCTTCGCGCTTGAGTTCGAGAATCATGTTGGCCATCTGCTCGACGATCACGGGCGCGACGCCCTCGGACGGTTCGTCGAGCAGCACCAGATACGGATTGCCCATCAGCGTGCGCGAGACGGTAAGCATCTGTTGCTCGCCGCCGCTCATCTGGCCGCCGGGGCGTTTCGGCATCTCGCCAAGATTGGGGAACAGGCGGAACAGCTTTTCCGGCGTCCACTCCGGCGCGCCTTCGCGTGGCGGCTGACGGCCTGTATCGAGGTTCTCCATCACGGTCAGATCGGAGAACACACGGCGATCTTCAGGGACGAAACCCATGCCCATGCGTGCGATCCGATACGGCGGCAACGCCGCGATGTTTTGTCCGCGAAAACGGACCTCTCCCTGACGTCGCGGAAGCAAGCCCATCACCGCTTTCATCGTCGTCGATTTGCCGGCGCCGTTGCGCCCCATCAGCGCGACCACTTCGCCGCGGCCGACTTCGAGGCCGACGTCGAACAGAATGTGCGCGCGGCCATAGAACGCGTTGAGGCCGGCGACTTTCAGCATCGGCTCGCTCATTGCAGCGCTCCTTGTCCTTGATGGCCGCCTGCCGCTTCATGCAGCGGCGCGCGTGGCTGGAAGGTCTTGCCGGTGCCGAAATAGACTTCCTGCACGCGTGCGTCGTTGCGGATCGATTCGGCGTCGCCCTCGGCGATCAACTTGCCGCGCGCGAGCACGATCATGCGATCGGCGTACGCGAATACGACGTCCATGCTGTGCTCGGTAAACAGCACGCCGATTTGGTGCTCGGTGACGAGTCGCTTGGTGAGCGCCATCAGTTCGTTGCGCTCCTTTGGCGCCATGCCGGCAGTGGGTTCATCCATTAGTAGGAGCTTCGGACGGTTTGCCAATGCGATAGCAAGTTCAACGCGTTTGACGTCGCCGTATGCGAGCACGCCGCAGGCGCGGTTCGCATCGGCGCCCATGCCGACCTGTTCGAGCAGCGTCATGGCTTCATCGGCATAGCGCGAGCCTGCGGGTTTCCAGAGGCCGAAAGTCTTTCGTTCACGCGAGACCAGCGCCATCTGCACATTCTCGAGCACGGTCATCGAATTGAAGGTCGCGGCAATCTGGAACGTACGGCCGACGCCCAGCCGCCAGATATCGCGTGGCCGCATGCCGACCAGTTCATGATCGTCGAGACGAATCGATCCGGACGATGGTTGTAGTTGCCCATTGACCATGTTGAAGCAGGTCGACTTGCCCGCTCCGTTCGGACCCAGCAGCGCCAATAGTTGGCCGGCTTCGAGATCGAAGGAAACATCGTCGACCGCTTTCAGACCGCCGAACGATTTGGAGAGGCCGGAGACGCGCAGCAAGCTCATAGCCCCTCCTTGATCGCCGTACCCTGCGATGGCGAGGTTGCGCGTTCCTCAGCTTTATCCACCGTATCGTCACCAAAACGCTCGCGAACGAAACCGACGATGCCCTGCGGAAACGCAATCACTAGCAGCAGGATTGTGAAGCCCAGCAATGCCTGCCAATAATCGGTTTGCCGCGCGACGGTGTCCTGTAGCCACGTGAACACGGCCGCGCCGACGATCGGGCCAGTCAACGTCTGCAAGCCGCCGAGCAACACCATCACGAGGCCATCTACTGAACGGCTGACGCTGATCACCTCCGGCGAAATCGTCCCCTTGGAGAAGGCATAAAGCGATCCGGCGAGGCCGCAAAATAACGACGCGACGACGAAGGCCGCCCACTGCACACGTTTCACGTCGATGCCGATCGCCTCGGCGCGCAGCACAGAATCGCGCGACGCCCGCATCGCGTAGCCAAGCGGCGAGAACAGCATCTTGCGCAACAGCCACACACCGATCACAGCACAGACGAGCGTCAGATAGTAAAAGGCGACCGGCGACGCCAACCAGTTTGACGGCCACAAGCCGAGAATGCCGTTACTGCCGCCCGTCACGTCGTCCCACTGGAACACGACCGACCAGACGATCTGCGCGAATGCGAGCGTCAGCATCGCGAGGTAGACGCCTGAGAGGCGTACGCAGAACCAGCCGAACACGAGCGCGCCTGCCACGGCAAGCAAGGGGCCGAGCAGCAACGCCGCTTCCATCGGTAGATTCAAAACTTTGAGAAACAGCGCGGCGCCGTATGCGCCCAAACCGAAGTACGCCGCGTGGCCGAAAGAATGCATGCCGCCGGGGCCCATGATGAAATGAAGACTCGTCGCGAACAATACGGCGATCAGGATCTCAACCAGCAGCACAGGCATGTAGGGAAACGCATTAGCAGCAAGCGGCGCGAGCACCAGCGCCAACAACGCGATTGCCGCCAGCCACTTCAGGCGCTTGCCTGCAGGCCGCAATGGCGCTTCAGGCGCGGCCATGCCACGCACTGCAGCGCTCGCCTTCCCTAGCAAACCCCAAGGCCGCACCACCAGCACCACTGCCATCACGACAAATTCCGCAACCAGCGTAAAGCGGCTCAACGACAGATCGATACCGAACACCGAAACATGGCCGATGCCGATACAAAGCGCCTTGATCTCGGCAATCAGCAAGGCCGCGACGAATGCGCCCGGAATCGAGCCCATGCCGCCGACCACCACGACGACAAACGCATTGCCGATAGTCTCCAGATCCAACGACAGATTCGCCGACATCCGCGGCCCTTGCAGCGCACCACCCAGCCCAGCGAGAAACGCGCCGACAAAAAACACACCGGTGAACAGCCACGCCTGATTGATGCCGAGTGCGCCGAGCATCTCGCGATCCTGCGTCGCGGCGCGCACCAGCGTGCCCCAACGGGTACGCGTCAACGCATACCAGAGCAGCAGCAACACCACCGGCCCGATCACAATCAGCGCGATATCGTAGGTCGGCAGCGGATGGCCGAGAAAATTAACTGCGCCAGCCAGATGCGGCGCACGCGGTCCGAACAGGTCTTCCGGGCCCCACAGCCACAGCGCGGCGTCGCGGAAGATCAGCACCAGCGCGAATGTCGCCAGTAGATGGAACAACTCGGGGGCCTGGTAGATGCGCCGTAACACGATCATTTCGACCAGCGCGCCAAGCACCGCAACTACCAGCGCCGCAGCCAGAACCGACAGCCAGAACCCGCCCGCCGTATGGCCGAAGCGGCTCGCGATGCTATACGCGACATAGATGCCGAACATATAGAACGAGCCGTGCGCGAAGTTGACGATACGCGTCACGCCGAAGATCAGCGACAAACCGGCGGCGACGAGAAATAGCGTCGACGCGTCGGCGAGTCCGTTGACCAGCTGTACCAGCAAATTCGAAAGCATCGCGACCCTTAAAGTAACTCAGCGCAAACCGTCTTCGCCTTTGATCTCACTCGCCTGCAAGCCGCCGATACGCGGTAGCGGCCGGCCCGAAGCCGTCACCGCAACCGCCACGACAATTTCGTTGGCGCGCGGCGCGTCCGACACGCGCGCTTCGATTGCATCGAAATGACTGCGCACGAAGGCCGCATCCTTGTGACCCAGCGGCACGTCGATCGCGGTGCCAAGCGTACCCATTTTTTTCGCCGACGGCACCAGCGCCGCGCCCTTCTCGACTGCTACCCGCAGTGGAGCACCGAGCTTGGGGTGCAGAATCGCCGCCGCATGCTCGAGTTCACCTGCTTCGCCGACAATCGCCGCTTTGCCGTAGCTTTGCGCGTCACCCGGTTTGATACCCAAGGCTTCGACGCACTTGTTGCCGAGCAACGCTCCCAATTCCTCACCGGCTTCGATCAGTGCGTCGAGCTTGGCCTCATAGCGACCCGCGTAAGGATTATCGATCACCGCAATCGCGACTGCACGGCGTGTCGGCGGCTCGATGGCCTGCCCCATTTCAATGCGTGTTTCATCGACCAGCACGACCAGCTTGCGAAGCTTGATTGCCATTTCGATCTCCGGGTTTCGATGCGTGTTCTGCTTGGTGTTTTACTTACTCGTCGCAGCGCATTGCTTCAGCTCGGCGCTTCGACTCATTGTTTCATTGCCATGCTTCAGTGCATTGCGTGGATCACGCGCCGCTCAGCGCAAGCCGTCCTTGCCCACAATCGCCTCTTTCGCCAGGCCGCCGACGCGCGCATGCACGCGCTGCCCCGTGCTCATCACGAGGATATACACCAGTTCATCCGCGGCGGGTGCACCGGGCACACGCACTTCGATCGCATCGAAATGGCTGCGCACATAGCTCGCGTTGACATGCGTCAGCGGCACGTCGAGCGCGGTGGAAGGCGCGCCGACTTTCTTCGTCGACGGCACGATCGCGTTGGTCGGCACGCCGTTCTTCTCCAGCAGTTCGCGCATCGCATAGCCGCCGGGGACGTGCCACAGCGCGCCATGCTCGAGTTCACCGCGCGAGCCGATGATCGCGCCCTTGCCGTAGCTTTCGATCGCCGCGTGCGGCACGGCCATCGCCGCCAGCAGCCGTTGCGCCATGTCGAGGCCGATCGGCTTGAGCGCTTCCATGGCGTGTTCGATTCTGGCTTCGTAGCGTCCGGCGAACGGATTCGTCATCACCGCGGCGATTGCGCCGCGCCTGAGCGGCTGCGCAGGCGCTGGACCGAACTCGTGGAAAATGTCTTCGACGTGCGTCAGCACGCGGCGTATTTCGAACACGGAGCCTCCGTTGTTATCCGGGCGCGCTGCGTAAATAACGCGCCATTCTCATAGGTACCACCGGTCACGCGCGCCCGCCCTTGCAGGAACAGCGCGGCGCCTTCGATCAAACCTTGTTCGTGCAAGCGCTGCGCGGCGTCGACACCGCGTGCCAGCGCAAAATCGATTAATGGTTGCGGCAAGGACGGCACGTCGACGGTCACGAGCAGGTCACCGAGATCGCTATCGTCCTTCAACGAGGAAGCCGGCCTGCGCACGATGCCCGCATGCTCCAGATCGACGGCATTGGCGATCATCGTGGCGGCGGCATCGGCGGTGGCGGCGTTGCGGGCGAGCACGGTCACGCTGTCGGCGATCCCCAAGCTGAAGCTGCGGCCGCGCCAGCCGCTTGTCGCGACGCCGCGAATCGGCATGGCGGCGTCGAGCGTCAGGTTGGCGTCCAAAGCCAGATCGCCTGTGGCCTTCTCACCGGAGAACGCCGCCAGATCGGCGAACACGCCCACGCGGTACTGCTGCCCTTCAGTCAAATAGAGTGCGATATCGCCGCCGTTGTTGATGAACGCGCGCGCAATGCCTTCGCGTGCAAACGCCGTGATCAATTCGTCCGCGACGCTGCCTGCAACAGCCGCCATCGGCGTGATATAGCGCACGCGGTGCGGATAACACGCGCTCCACATGCGCCGGGCCACGGCGCCCTTCAACGTGCAATCGCTATGCGCCGCGTCGCCCGGCACGGGCTGACGAAGCAGCTTCAACTCACCGACCAACTCGGGCAATACGTCCACAAAACGCGCCCAGCACGCCTCGTACGCAGCCTGCACTGCCGAAGGCTCGCCGTCCGCGCTGAGGATCAGATCGATCGGGCCGTGCTGCCAATGCCAGCGGGCCGCGTCGAGCCGGGTTCGGGTTGGGTTCATCGTGTGCGTCGCGTTCGTCGTGTCGATTGTGCCGGTGGTGGCGCCGCCGTTAGCCTGGCATTGGCGGCATGGCCGGCGGCCACGGGTTGTCGGGATGGCGCGTGATAGTCCTGCGCGCGAGCGGCGCCCCTTCCGTATGTTCCGGTCCATTCGCCAGCACGCTTTCCAATGAACGCACCGCGTCGAGATGGCCGCCGAGATCGCGATACGCGTCATACGTCATGGTGAATTCGATCGGCGCGACGATCGCGGGCGTGGGCACCGTGCCGAACGATCGATCGGGCGTGCGCGAGACATCCACCATTACGGTGATGCCGCCACCCGGCCACACATAGGTTGGCGCGCCACCACATGTTACGTTCACCAGCCTCTGTTTGATCGCGCGTGTGAGCAGGACCGGGTTCTCCGTTGCCCCCGCTCGCAAGCTGCCGCCCGCGCCGCCGAGAAACAGCACCGTTGCAAGCGACGGCTCGCAGTTCTCGCCGATTCGTTCGACCGTGCTGCGCACGGCGTCAGGCATAGCAGCGATGCGCGGCACGAGATTCTGATCGAGTTCATACCACTGCGCGTGTTCGCCGGTGGTCGACACCATAAGTAAGCGCATGCCCGGTTTCGCCACCGCGGGATCGAAGCTTTCGACAATCGCCAGCGGATCCTGAATGTCGGTGCCACCCCAACCGGTGCCAGGATTCGCCACCTGGAAATAACGGCCAGGCGTCGATTTGCGTCCGCGAATCTTCAGACCTGAGGGCGTCATGCCGAGACAGCGGCCCGCCTGGTGTTCGGTAAGTACGCCAGTGATGTGATCGTCGACCACCACCACTTCGTCTGCGTGACCGAACCATTGTTTCGCAAAGATACCGATGGTGGCCGATCCACAACCCACCCGCATGCGCTGTTCTTCGACGCCATCGACAATCGGCGCCGCACCCGCACGAATCACCAGACTCGCACCGCCGTCGATGGTCAACTCCACCGCTTCCTTGTTGCCGAGCGCAAGCATCATGTCGCACGTCACACGGCCTTCTTTCTTGCTGCCGCCAGTCAGATGGTGAACACCACCGAGGCTCAGCATCTGCGAGCCGTATTCCGCTGTGGTCACATGGCCGACGATCTCGCCATGGCAACGCACGTTCGATTGCTCCGGCCCGAGAAAGCGGTCGGTATCGATCTTCACCTTGAAACTGCAATAGCTGAAAATGCCCTCGGTAACGACGGTGACCATGTCGACGTCGTCGAGCTTCGAGGAAACGATGAAAGGCGCGGGCTTGTAGTCGGGATACGTGGACGATGCGCCAACGCCGGTAACAAACAGCGCCTGTTCCGCGACAGGATCGTGCGCCTCGGACGATGCACCAAATTCGACCGTGGTATCCGCATTGCTAGTGATCGCTTCAGGCGAAACTGCGGCGCGCGAAAGAAACACCACAGGGTCGACGCGAATTAACCGCCCGTCGGCATTCGCATAACGATCGCATGCGCCGGTGCGGCCTTCGGAAATCTGGCACAACACCGGGCATGCATTGCATTCGATCTTGTTCGACGCCATCCGCTCGCTGCGCGGCGCCGCTTTCTCGAGCACGGTCGGACCCGGCGTCGAGGCAGTTTCGCCGTCGACGCTCTCCGCACCGAAATCGACCTTCGTATGTTCTGTCATGGTGGGGTTCCATACGACGACATTACAATCGGTCCTGCCCGGCTGACAAATAGTCCCTGTTTAAAGGCACTTTTGCATGACCCGCTTTTTTCATGTTGCGGTCACTCACCGTTCGTGTAGCATCCACTACACCAAACTTGCTTGAAATCTACTCGATCAAAATAGACTGCGCAACGAGTTTCCCGGTGGTTTGCCCGCAGTTTCCCGGTACCCGTCTGAATGCTGCGGCGCGGCATCCCCGCAGGAATTACGAATCAATCTACGCCGAAGCACACGACCTTGCAGGGCATTTCGTCGCGCGTGATATGGGCTGTATGATGAAGGCGCGCCATACCTGAGCGCACCAAGCGGCTGCGGCGCATGCCGTTCAACCTGACGCTAACAAAGAGATCCGAGACCGCCATGAGTCCCACTGCTGCCCGCAAGCCGGGCGCTATCGGCATCCGAGCGAAGCAGGCGCAAGACACGCGCGCCAAGATTCTCAAAGCGGCAATCAAGGTCTTTGCAAAGCAAGGCTATGCAAGCGGCCGGGTCGAAAGTATTTCGAAGGCCGCGCGTTCGCACGACCGGATGATCTATTACTACTTCGGCAGCAAGGAACAATTGTTTGTCGAAGTGCTGGAGACGATCTACACGCAGTTCAACGAGGCCGAAAGCAAGCTCGATCTCGATCTGGACGATCCCGTGCACGGACTCGAGCAGATGGTCGAATTCGTCTGGCAGTATTACCTCGATCACCCCGAGTTCGTCACCCTGCTGTCGAGCGAGAATCTGCATCAGGGCAAGCACGCGAAGAAATCGTCAAAGCTGAAAGAGATTTCGGGCTATGCGATTTCTGTCGTGCAGAAGTTGCTGGACGCGGGCAAGGCGAAAAATGTCTTTCGTGACGACGTCAAAGCGCGTGACGTGTACCTGATCATCGCGTCGCTCGGTTATTTCTATAACGCCAATCAGTACACGCTAGGAGCATTTCTCGGTGAGCCGCTGATGGACAAGGCCGCACTCGCGCATTGGCGCGAGGTCATCAAGGACACGGTGTTGCGCGCCGTGCGCTTGCAGTCGCCGGTGGACACGGTAGTGATGGATTTAAGCAGCACGGCCTGAAGCGCGTTTCGTCTGACGTGCGCTTCAGGCTCCGCGTCTCGTTTTGAGCTGCTTCGTTCCGGCGTAGGCAGGATTCGCGGGACGGCGTGGTTACACGCCGCACCCGTAGCCGAACGCCGTTACGGCTTTGCCGCTGCGGCGTCGTCTTCGCGGAACAGTTTATCGGCCAGGTGGAAGGCCGAATTGGCCGCCGGCACGCCGCAATAGATTGCGGTTTGCAGCAGCACTTCCTTGATCTGCTCGCGCGTCACGCCGTTGTTCTTCGCGGCGCGCAAATGCAATGCGAGTTCTTCGCTGCGATTGAGCGCAACCATCATCGCGATGGTCAGCAGGCTGCGCGTGTGGCGCGGCAAGCCTTCACGCGTCCAGATTTCGCCCCACGCATAGCGGGTAATAAAGTTCTGGAACTCCTCCGTCAACTCGGTGCGGTTCGCAAGCGACCGGTCGACGTGCGCGCTGCCCAGCACCGCGCGGCGCACTCCGAGTCCGGCTTCGTAACGGTCTTCGTCGTTCATTTCTGCTCCGTCAGGAAGTCGAGCACAGTTTTCGTGAAGGCCTCGACCTGCTCGATGTTGGAAATATGCGAGGCATCCAGTTCGACGTAACGCGCGCCCGGAATCGCTTGCGCCAGTTCGCGGCCTTGTGCCGGCGTTGCGGCCAGATCGTGCGTACCGCTGATCACGAGCGCGGGCACCTTGATGCCGGGTGCTTCGGGGCGCAGATCGGCTGCGTCGATCGCGTCGCAATTCGATGCATAGCCTTCCTTGTCGGTATGCACGAACACGTCGCGGATCATTGCCAGAACCACCGGCTCACGTTCGATGTAGTCTGCGGTGAACCAGCGTGGCAATACCGCGTCGGCCAGCGCGAGCATGCCTTCAGTGCGAGCTTTCGCAGCGCGCGGCACCCACACTTCCGGCGAGCCGATGCGTGCCGCCGTATTGCACAGCACGACGCGTTCGAGCCGATTCGCGTGACGCGCGGCCAACGCGACGCCGGTGAGGCCGCCCATCGACAGACCGCAGAAATTCGCGCGCGCGATCTTCAGCGTATCCATCAGGCCGAGCACGTCGCCGGTCAGTTGTTCGGTCGTGTACGGACCCTTCGGCGCTTCCGAGTGACCATGACCGCGCGTGTCGTAGCGCAGCACGCGGAAGTGTTTGGACAGCGCCGCGACTTGCGGCGTCCACATCGACAGATCGCTGCCGAGCGAATTCGACAACACGATCCACGGTGCATTGCCGTGACGGTCACCGTCGATTCGATAGTGCAGCTCGGTACCGTTGACTGCGGCGTAGGGCATGCCGGTTACTCCTTGGAAGTAGCGCGCCTCGCGCGCGCGTGATGAAGGGCCAGCGCGGCGTCCACATAAGCGTGGGCCTGGCCGACGTATTGAGCGGGATCGAGCAGTTGCGTGAGGCGCTCGAGCGAAAGATGTTCGGTCACGGCGGGGTCTGCCGAGAGCACGTCGAAGAGCGTCTTGCGCTCGGCGATTGCGGCTTTCGATGCGCGCTCAACCAGATGATGCGCATCGAGCCGGCCGATACTGTCGCCAAGCGCTAGCATCACGGCTTCGCCGAGAATCAATCCGTGCGTGACGTTGAGATTGGCGGCAAGGCGCGGGACATTCACGTTGAGACCCGCGGCGATCTGCTCGATGTTGGCGAGCGCGCCGCCTGCAAGGCGCGCGAGGTCCGGCAACGCGTCCCACTCGGCTTGCCAGCCGCCGAGCGCGCGCTCGTGCTCCTGCACCATGCCGGCGAACACCGTGGCCACCAGACCCGGCGCGCGCGTCGCCGCCGTCAGCACTGCGGCGCAGCCGACCGGGTTGCGCTTGTGCGGCATCGTCGACGAACCGCCCTTGCCTGCCGCGGCGGGCTCGGCCAGTTCATCGATTTCGGTTTGCATCTGCAGCGAGATATCGCGCGCGATTTTGCCGAGCGTGCCGATCAGCATGCCGAACAGCGCCGCTGTTTCAGCGATGCGATCACGCTGCGTGTGCCACGGCAAGGTGGGCACAGCGAGCTTGAGTTCTTGCGCCAATGATTGCGTCACTTGCGGCGCCGCGTCACGCAGACTCGCCAACGTGCCCGCCGCGCCGCCGAATTGCAGCACCAGCACGCGCGCGCGCAATGCATCGAGCCGCTCGCGATGACGCAGCAACGCGTCGAGCCATTGCGCGAACTTCAAGCCGAGCGTGATGGGCAGCGCCTGCTGCAACCAGGTGCGGCCGATCATCGGCGTCGCGCGATGGGTGGCCGCGAGTTTCGCTACGGCATCGCATGTGGATTGCAAGCCGCTGTCGAGCAGATCAAAGGTGTCGCGCAGTTGCAGCACCGTTGCCGTATCGATGATGTCCTGGCTTGTGGCGCCCCAATGGACGTACTTCGACGCTTCGGGGTCCGCCGCTTTGACACGCGCTGTGAGTTGTTTGACGAGCGGAATCGCGAGGTTGCCGCCGAGCGCTGCGTCGCGCGCGAGTGCATCGGCGTCGAGTTGATCGGCCTGGCAAGCGCCCTCGATCGCGGCCACGGCGCTGCGCGGAATCACGTTATGGGCAGCCGAAGCGCGCGCGAGCGCTGCTTCGACATCGAGCATTCGTTGCAGCGTGGCACGCGGCGACCAGATGTCGTTCATCGGCTGTGTGCCGCAAAGAAGGCCGGTCAGACGGGCGCTGGAGTCGAGCATGATGGCGTCGATGAGGGTGTCGGAAGTGAAGGTTTCGCCGCGGCGATCTGGGCGTGCTGCGAGGCGCGCGCCTGGTGCTTTCTATCGAGAGCGTACCGCACACGGCGATGCGGTGCATTCTGCTTCGTGTGCTGACGCGACGAATCGCTGTAACAACGTGACCTCGTGAGATCTGTTCACGCGCATGAAGCTTGCCTCATGCGCGCTCCGGACGTTGGCGGCTGTACGGTTTGCGCGGCCCGCGTATTGGATGCTGCACGGCGTGCGCATCGACGACAGCACGTTGCGGACGCGCACGTTGGTGACAGCACGATGCGCGGCATGCGCATTGTCATCGCCCAGCCAGCGGTCTGACTTCGCCACAGGCCTTTCGTGCGGACGACTGCCGCGCCCGTGCTTAGGCCGCGCGAGCCGCCTGAGTGCCGTCGATCAGCGGCACGCCGGTCAGTTTGTGCAGCGCATCGAAGTCGATGTCCGAGAAGATTTCGCGCACGACGAGGCCCTTGTCGGTGACGTCGATCATCGCCAGGTCCGTATAGATGCGGTCGACGCAGTTCACGCCCGTGACCGGGTACGTGCATTCCGCTGCGATCTTGCTTTCGCCCTGTTTGGTCAAATGCTCCATCATGACGTAGACCTGCTTCGCGCCGATTGCGAGGTCCATGGCGCCGCCGACCGCCGGAATCGCGTCGGGCGCACCGGTGTGCCAGTTCGCCAGGTCGCCCTTCGCCGACACCTGGAACGCGCCGAGCACGCAGAAATCCAGATGGCCGCCGCGCATCATCGCGAACGAATCCGAGTGATGGAAGTAGGCACCGCCCGTAAGCAGCGTGACGTGCTGCTTGCCGGCGTTGATCAGTTCGTCGTCTTCCTCACCCTTCGCGGGCGCCGGGCCCATGCCGAGCAGGCCGTTTTCGCTGTGCAGGAAGATTTCCTTGTCGGCGCCAAGGTGGTTGGCCACCAAAGTCGGCACGCCGATGCCGAGGTTCACGTAAGCGCCTTCAGGGATATCCTGGGCAACGCGCTTGGCCATTTCATCGCGGGTCAGTTTTTTCATGTCGGTCTCCTCAGGCGGCGTTCGCGGATGCAAGTTCGGCTTGATGCGCAGCTTGCGGCACTTCGATCACGCGTTGCACGAAGATGCCTGGCGTGATGATGTTTTCCGGATCGAGCTCGCCGAGCGGCACCACTTTCGACACTTGCACGATGGCCGTTTTCGCCGCGCTCGCCATGATCGGACCGAAGTTGCGCGCAGTCTTGCGATAGACCAGATTGCCCCAGCGGTCGCCCTTGAACGCTTTGATCAGCGCGAAGTCCGCATGCAGCGGCGACTCCAGCACGTAATGCTTGCCGTCGATCAGACGAGTTTCCTTGCCTTCAGCGAGTTTGGTGCCATAACCAGTGGGCGTGAAGAACCCGCCGATGCCCGCGCCTGCTGCGCGAATACGTTCCGCGAGGTTGCCTTGCGGCACCAGTTCGAGCTCGATTTCGCCGGCGCGATAGAGCGCGTCGAACACATACGAATCGCTTTGGCGCGGGAACGAGCAGATGATCTTGCGCACGCGTTTGGCGTTGAGCAGCGCCGCGAGGCCGATGTCGCCGTTACCGGCGTTGTTGTTGACGATGGTGAGTTCGCGCGCGCCCTGTTCGATGAGCGCGTCGATCAGCTCGGACGGCATGCCGGCCGTGCCGAAGCCGCCGATCATGACGGTCGCGCCGTCGTGGACATCGGCGACCGCCGACTGAAGTGACTCGAAAATCTTGTTGATCATGTCGAATTTCCTTTTGGGGCGCTGCGTATCGCTGGGCTTTTTGCCTTTGCAGGCAGGGGCTTGTGCGGGACGGTCTCCGGGCCGGGGCTTGCTCTTGCGTTTGTTCGCCGCCGATTTGTTCGATGTATGAACATGGATTCGGTTAGCGAACGTTCAGGGCGATTATGGTTGCGGTTTGGGTTGGTTGTCAAGGCAGGGGATTCCCCTTAATCATAGGTTTTGGCCTGCCCGGCGGGGTTGCTTTTGCTTTTTTGGGCGTTGGCTGTTTGTTGGTGTGTTTGCCTTCGCGGCGCTTGTTGGCCGTGTTCTTAGGGCGTTGGCCTTTCCTTGTTCTGGCTTTCGTGCCTTTCCTTGAATTGTTAGTGGTCTATTAGCGTTGCCCCTGTGCGGGGCGGCACTTACTTTCTTTGCCGCCGCAAAGAAAGTAAGCAAAGAAAGCGGCTAGAAGCCCCTGCTAAGCGGGTCCCGCAGCTCGCTCAGGGTAGTGGTGCATCTGGAATCTGTGTTCGTGCCCATGCATAAGCTTGTGACAAGGGCGTCATACTTCCGGCGGCGCTGCGCGCGCCGAAGAGCCGTTCATAAAACCGATCGCTGCGTTTTAGCTGTTCGCGTTTCGCCAACGAACCGTGGCCTCGTCATTGCGCGTCACCGCAATTGTGATTGGAACGGCAACGGCACCTGCAACCGCACCCGCGCCGTGACCGTGATTGCGGGACACCGGCAAATAATTTGAAGGGAGGGGTTCCCGGGTGAGTGCAGTGGCACGTCGCCGAGGCGAAGCCGACGGCCCCCACAAACCTCAACCGAAGCCCGTGGTTTCCCCTGCAGACCCGTCCGCGACGCACGCAGTGCGGAGTGGGAGCTGATGATTCCTTTGTCACTAACGTGGAATGTGCGAGAGCACGGATTCCAGTCGCACCACTACCCGTAGCAGTCCACGGTGCCCACTTAGCAGGGGCTTCTAGCCGCTTTCTTTGCTTACTTTCTTTGCGGCGGCAAAGAAAGTAAGTGCCGCCCCGCACAGGGGCAACGCTAATAGACCACTAACAACGCAAGGAAAGGCACAAAAGCCAGAACACAGACAAAACCGCCGAGCAGGCAGAAAACCCACTATCCCAAATCAAGATGATTACACTACCCTCTATCTACACAGCGAATATCCAAACCTCAGCGCCGCAGGCAAAAAACCAGCATGTCCGACACAACCCTGGACCTAAACCTAATCCCCTACCTGGTAGCAATGGAAGACACCCGCAACGTCAGCCGCGCAGCGGAGCAACTCGGCGTCAGCCAACCCCGCGTCAGCACCGCGTTAGGCCGCCTGCGGGAATACTTCGACGATCCGCTCTTCGTGCGGACATCCAAAGGCATGGAACCCACACCCCGCGCGCTCGCCATCCTCCCCGCCGCCCGCGATGCGCTCCTGCGCATCGAGAAAGGCATGCTCGACGTGCAGGACTTCGATCCGGCCACCAGCACCCATACCTTCTCCCTCGCACTCTCCGACGTCGGCGAAATCGTCTTCCTGCCGCGGCTGCTGCAACTCTTCGCCGAACGCGCGCCGCATGCGAATCTGCGCTCGGTGTCGCTCTCGCCCTCGCACGTGGAACGTGGACTCGAATCGGGCGACGTCGATCTTGCCGTAGGCTATTTCCCCGATCTGTCAGGCAATAACTTCTTCCAGCAAAGGCTCTTCACCCATCGGTTCATCTGCCTGATGCGCACGGGACACCCCCTTGCGAAGGCGCCCCTCACACTGGCGCAGTACGTGGCGTCGGGTCACGCGGTCGTACGTGCCGAAGGACGCAGCCAGGAAGTCCTCGAACATTACCTGGAAAAGAAGCGCATCAAGCGCCGCGCCGTCCTCGAAACGCCGCACTTCATGAGCCTGCCGTTCATCCTCGCGCGCACCGATCTGCTCGCCACAGTGCCGCACGCCATCGGCTTCGCGTACGTGTCGGAGCATGCGTCGATCACCCTGGTCGAGCCGCCGCTTCCGTTGCCGCGCTTCGATCTGCGGCAGCACTGGCATCGCAAGTTTCATAACGATCCGCGGGCAAGCTGGCTGCGCGGTATCGTCGCCGAACTCTTCAACGACGACATGGACGAGTGGCCAAAGTAAGCACACGCCCCGACCGCGAGAGGGGGCATCGACACGATGCGACCTAAAACATGGAACAATGGCCGCACTCATTGAACCCGCGCGCTCCGTTCAGCGTCGACGCGCAATCCCAGAGGAGCGACGGATGGCCAGCAGCAAAGCGAAGAAAACCAAACCCGCGGCCGCAGTAGACCGCCCCAGCCGCGAAGAAGCTGAAGCAGCGGTACGCGTGTTGCTGCGTTGGGCCGGCGACAATCCCGAGCGCGAAGGCCTGATCGATACGCCGTCTCGCGTGGTGCGCTCTTATGAGGAGTTCTACGCGGGTTATCAGATCGATCCGCGTGAGATCCTCGCCCGCACGTTTTCCGAAGTGGACGGCTACGACGAAATGATCGTGCTGAAAGACATCCGCTTCGAAAGCTATTGCGAACACCACATGGTGCCGATCATCGGGCGGGCGCACGTCGCCTATCTGCCCGAACATCGGGTGGTCGGCATTTCGAAGCTGGCGCGCCTCGTCGATGCATTCGCCAAGCGCCTGCAGATTCAGGAAAAGATGACGGTGCAAATCGCCGATACGTTGAACGAAGTGCTGCAACCGGCAGGCGTCGGCGTGATTCTCGAAGCCGCGCATCAGTGCATGTCCACCCGGGGCGTGCACAAGGCCGGTGTCACGATGGTCACTTCGCGCATGCTGGGCACGTTCCGTACCGATCCGTCGACCCGTCGCGAGTTTTTGTCTATCGTGGGCAATCCAGGCGTGGTGGCGGTCGCCAATACCTGATAGCGGTTCGGTCGCACCGCGAATCACGCTGCGGCATCGTCCGCCGCCTCACGCCGTGCTGTGCGCGGTACGCATCTGGCCGAAGGTGGCCAGCAACACCGCGCCAAGCACGCATGCAACTCCCGCAAGTTGCGCCGCACTCACAGGCTCCCGCAACACGACAGCAGCCAACGCCACCGCGCTCACCGGCACGAGCGCGGTCATGAGCCCAGCTTCCGCGCCGCTGATGCGCGCCGCCCCCGCATACCAGAGCACAAAGCCAGCCACGGTCGGCACGAGCGCGTAGTACAGCACGCCGTTCAGGGCGCTCGCATTGAACGGCATACTCCAGGGCCGTTCGAAGCATGCCGGCCCGAGCGCCACCGCGAAACCGATGCCGCACATCAACGTCGATAGCGGCAGCGCCGCGACCGGCGTGTGCAACCTGCGATTGAGCAGGATAAAAAGCGCCTCGCACACGATCGCCGCAAACACCAGCGCGTTACCTGTCAGCGAACTGGCGGCGTGCGGCGTGGTGAAATCGTCGATACGCACGGTGCACACCAGCACACCCAGGGTGGCGAGGCCAATCGCACCGATCAACGCAGGCGCGGGGCGCTCACCCAGCGCGAGCATGGCGACCACGGCCGACACAGCCGGCAGGGTGCCGGCAATCACACCGGCGTCGGCGGCGGAGGCGAGCTTCATGCCACTGATGAGCAACACCGTATACCCGACGCTGCCCGCCCCCGCCTGGGCGATCACGAGCAACGTATCGTGTCGATCGAGACGCGGCCAGCGTACACCACGCCAGCGCATCACCAGCACAAACAGGGGAAACGCGATGGCAAAGCGCAGTGCGGTCGCGCTGAACGGCGGCAGTCCGCTTGCGATCGATTTGCTGACGACCACCGTGCTGCCGACGCCGATCATCGCCAGCGCGCAAAACAGGTATCCGACGTACCGTGAGCTCATGCTACTGTCCTGTTCCGTTGAACGAGCAGCCACATTAGCGGCGGCGGACACGCGCGGTCTTGAACGAAATTGCAGAGTAGCCGTCCGCCAAAGAAACAAGGAGCGCGGTCAGGTCGAACAGGCGTCCGTCCGCACGAAACACCGGCGCGAATTCGGCTTACGCTCAGGCAGGACAGCCCGGCGCTGTACCCAGGCTCATCGAGTATCCTGATCGAAATAGAATCCCACCCCGGACACGAACCGAACGCGCGCATAGATAAACGCTCTCAGGAACGCACTTTGCAGCCCGGCGAAACAAGCTCCCGCCGCAGCGCGGCCCAACCGTCACAACAGGAGTTCCGCAATTGGTAGAGTTTCCGTCGTCGGCGGTGTCAACCTGGGGCGGCGTGTTCGTTTTTGTGAACGTCCTGTTGACACGGCTCGGCCTGCCGATCCCCGCGGTCCCCGCGCTGCTCTTCGCGGGCTCGGCGATTGCCGCCGGCACGCTGTCTTTCTGGCCGATCCTGTTCGCCGCGGTGCTTGGCGCGCTCATCGGCGACGGTGCGTGGTTCGCCGCCGGCCGCATCTACGGCCGCAAACTGATCGCCGCCCTGGGCCGGATCTCCCCAGCGATCGATTCCAGGGTCGACAAGGCCCGCTCGCTATTCGAGCGCTTTGGCGTAGCGCTCGTGTCGATCTCGAAGTTCGTCCCCGGGCTAGGACTCATCACGCCGCCGCTCATGGGCACGACAGCGGTGGACAGCCGCATCTACGCTTTGTGGGATCTCGCCGGCGCCCTGGTGTGGGCCACCTTCTGGCTACTCGGCGGCGCCGCGGCGGAAAGACAGTTGCATATGCTGCTCGCGTTCGTCAAAGCACGGGGCGGCACGGTACTCGACATCCTGCTGGCCGCAGCGTTGGCCTATCTGGCGTATCGCCTGCAGCAGCGACGCCGCGAACGAAGCCGTCTCGCGGACGCGGCCTCCGCGGCTGCGTCGCAAGCGACACTCGCTGGATGGCGCCGCATCACGCCGCCCAAGGTCCTGGACGCCCGCCCAGCCGCCTCATCTGGTGAAGGGCTGCGCACCATCCCCGGCGTGCTGGCGCTCGACCCGCACTCGTCTGAGCAGATCGACGGCGCGCTGCTCGTCTATGACATGGTGATTTATTGCATTTGCCCGGACAGCGCGACCGCGGTCGAGATCACGCAACGGATGCGCCTGAAAGGGTACACGCGGATCCGCGCACTCAGAGGCGGCCTCGACGCCTGGCAAAAGCGCGGGTTTCCCGTCGAACCTCTGCCGCTGACGGACGAAACCACCCGCAAACGCAAGCCAGAGCCCTACGGTGACGTTCGCGGCGCGGTAACGCTGCGCGGGTTTGCCCCCCGGCGCGGCTGACGCGCCTGGGCAAGTCACAAAGTGATAGCCTGGCCGGACGTCGGAACCGCATCGGTCACACGCAAGCCGTTGCCATCACGCTCCACCCTTCACGACGACGCATCCTGCGCCACCGACTGCCCCGCCCACGTCGCCGACCTGACCCGGTTGCGCCCCGCCGCCTTGGCGGCGTATAGCTGCCGGTCGGCAGCGGCCAGCAGGTCGAGCGCGCTCGCCCCTGCCGCCGGCACACTGGTCGCGCAACCAATGCTCACCGTGATAGTGATCGCTTCACCATCGCGATGCGCGACGCGCAGGCTCTGCACCTTGCTGCGAATCTTCTCCGCGAGGTTGAGCGCGCCCTCCGCCGTGGTGTCCGGCAAGATCACGGCAAACTCTTCACCGCCGTATCGCGCCACCAGATCCACCGCGCGCAGCACCGTCGCGGAGATGCATTCGGCCACGGCGGTCAACGCGTCGTCGCCACTCGCGTGGCCGTAGACGTCGTTGAATTGCTTGAAATGATCGATGTCGATGAACAAGGCCGATAAAGGTTGCCCCGAGCGCCGCGCGCGCCGCCACTCTTCGTCGAGCCGGTTATCGAGTACGCGGCGATTGCTGAGCCCGGTAAGCGGGTCCGTCGCGGCGAGACGCACCAGCGCGGCTTGCGCGCGCAGCTTGTCGCGCAAGACGAAAGCAAGCACCCACGAGACCATCACGAATACCGCGCCGAAAGCGAGCGTCAGCGTGCCGGCAAGCATGCTTCGACGCCGCCACGGCGCGAGCACTTCGTCCTCGGCCGGTGCAACCACCGCGATCAGCGGCGTACCCGGCACGCGTGCATAGGTGAACATCCGGCGCACGCCGTCCACCGCCGATTTCGCGACATACGAGCCCGAGTTGTGCGCGGCCATCACCTCGAAGGTCGGCGACTTCGCGATGCTCGTGCCGATATCACGCGAGGAAAACGGCTTGCGGGCGAGCAAGGTGCCGTCGTCCATCACGATGAATACGGAACCCAGATCGCCTGTATTGATCCGATCCAGCAGATGCTGAAAGTATTCGATACGAATCGCCAGAAGCGCGACGCCGCCGAAGGTGCCATCGGCTTCGTTGATGCGCCGCGTGAGGCCGATCGAGAACTTCCCGTCGCGCAGCCGCGAGCGATACGGATGGGAGAAATATAGCCCGACGGCCGGACTGCGTTGATGCACCAGAAAGTAGTCACGGTCTGCGAGGCGGACTTCGGCATTGATCTCGCCGTTCTGCGAAGCGATCACCCGCCCGTCCGCAGCGATCACATAGGCGCCGCCGAGGTAGGCTGCCGTGGTTGCGCGATCGAATAGCACGGCTTGCTGCAAGTCCGCAGGCAGCGTCCACGTGGCGCGATCCCGCGCGCCGTCCACCATGGCCTCGAGGGACAAATCGTAGATCTCGACATTTCGTTCGAGATCGGAGGAAACGATCGAGACGAGGTTTTGCGCGGTTTCGCGCGCGTGGTTGAGCGCGTCGGCGCGGCCGCTGCTCAGCGTCAGCAGCGTCAAACCGGCCATCGCCACGGCGACCACCGTGCCGGCAAGGCCGGCGAAATACGGGTGGTTGCCCACGTAACGCGACACGCCGATCCCACCGGCGCGCGACATGAAGCGCAACCGTCGACGCAGCGAAAGCGTTTGATGTGCCACGTGCGCATCGCCTCCTTCGCAAAAGACCCGCCTGACCGACCAGGTGCGGACGTACCGCCGATGTCATTATTCGGGCCGGTCCGCTCGAGCGTGCGACCGCCCTTCAAGCCGCATCACAGTTTGCGCAACAGCCCCGCCGCCGCGCGCATCCGGCGTTTGCGCTCCTTCTTCAGCCAGTCGAGCGCTGCATCGGTGTCGCCGGACCCAACCAGCAAGTCCGTATTGTCGCGCAGCAGCATCTCGCTTGCGACGATGTCGTTCAGCGTGCCGAAACGCTTCTGAATCTGCTTTAACCGCTTCAGGATACGTTTGTGGCTGCCGCTCAGAACCGGCCCGAAAAACTCGAGCAGATAGCGCACTTTCTTGCCCGCCTTTCTGACGTCGTGAAATGCAGTGTAGTTGGAGCGCTTCGCTCGAGACGCCCGTTTTATACGCTTCTTAAGCGAACGTTCGGAGGCGCTCACCCGCTTGTCGACGAATTTTTGCAGCGGCACACGCTCACGGGCGGTGTTCAATTCTTTATTCGCGCTGCTCAAGGCGTCTTGCAGCAAATGTTTGACGTCCGCGTTCGAAAGCGTTTCACGGCTCGTCGCCAAAGCGCCGCCGCGCGCTGCCTGGAGCGTGGGCGTCATCTCGTGCGCAACGCGCTCGTCCCGTGCAATCAGTTCGATCAGAATGTCCCAATCCCGCGTCTTGCCGGCGGCAGTCGCCAGATACTTATACATCGCCCGTTGGCGCGTAATCTCGCCTTTGTCCAGCAGGGGTTCGAACGCCCACCACAACGAACGCAAACGCCGCAGCGACACACGCAGTTTGTGCAGCGCTTCCGGCGACGCGTCTTCGCGCACTGCATTGGCGAGTTCGATCGCGTCATCGACAAGGGGCGCCGCGTAGGACGCAAAGGCTGCCTCCGCTGAGGGTTCCGCGCCGGCCGGCTTGCTGTCCGCAGCCTGTTTGTCGATTTTCCGGCTCGCCCGCTTCATCGAATGTCCTTCAGATGGCCCTTTGATGTCAGCCTAGCAAAAAAAGGTCCTGGTGGATATCCGCCAACGCGTCGCCTAAACTGCACGAGGATGGTCGCAAGGCAAATGCGCGTTGCATGGACCGTAATGCGCCGCATTTGTAGCGAACACTTAGGTCGCACGAGTTCATTTGCGACCCTGGCGACAGTTGAACCGGACAATCCGTTCCGCCGCCGAAGCGCACTTCGCGCATAGTTCTTTTCGGACCGCTTATCGTTCTACCGCGCCGCACAGACGGCAGCCTTTCCTGTAGCGCCAATCTGTATATACCTTTGCGCGAACGCCCGTCCCGCATAACGGTCACGCCTTTGTCATCATTACGACACACAGGCACCGCAGGATCGGCAGTTCCGCGACAAACTTTAGGGCTCATGCCATGCCGGAACTTTCGTACCCGCAATCGGGCGCCGCACCTGGAAAAGGGCGTCATCTCAGCCTCATCGTTTTCCTCGTCGTGATTGCGATCGGCGCTGCTTATTGCGCCGTGCATCTGGCAACGGATCTAGAACCGGTTCGCGAGGCCTCGTTCCTGCCCTATCTGCTGCTCGGCTTCGCGCTTCTAATTGCGCTCGGCTTCGAATTCGTCAACGGCTTTCATGACACGGCCAACGCGGTCGCCACCGTGATTTACACGCATTCGCTCGCGCCGAACATTGCGGTGGTCTGGTCCGGCGGATGGAATTTCCTCGGTGTGCTGACTTCATCGGGCGCCGTGGCATTCGGCATCCTGCAGTTGCTGCCCGTCGAACTGATTCTGCAAGTGGGCAGCAGCGCGGGCTTCGCGATGGTCTTCGCGCTGCTGATCGCGGCGATCATCTGGAATCTGGGCACGTGGTACTTCGGACTGCCGTCGTCGAGCTCGCATACGCTGATCGGCTCGATCATCGGCGTCGGCCTGATGAATCAGTTGATGCACGGCGCCAACGGCACGAGTGGTGTGGACTGGAATCAGGCGCTCGGCGTCGGCAAGTCGCTGCTGTTTTCACCGCTGGTCGGCTTCCTCGCCGCCGGCCTGCTGCTGCTGATCCTGAAGGCGGTGGTGCGAGTTCCGGCGTTGTATGCCGAGCCTAAAGGCAAGGAACCGCCCCCGTTCTGGATTCGCAGCCTGCTGATTCTGACCTGCACGGGCGTTTCGTTCGCGCACGGTTCGAACGACGGGCAAAAAGGCATGGGCCTCATCATGCTGATCCTGATCGGTACGGTGCCAACGGCGTACGCACTGAACAAGGCAGTTACACCGGCGGAAACGCAGACCTATCTCGCGGTCGCGCACCAGGCTTCGGCCACACTCGCCAAGTACACCCAAGGCGTGGCGCCGTCCGCCGATCCGCGTGGCGATGTCGAAGCGTATGTGCGCACGCGCCAGTTGACGCCCGCCACGGTGCCGGCCTTGCAGCAACTGACCGACCTGATCGGTCAGCAGGTCGGCGAGTCGGGATCGATAGCAACCGTGCCGCAAAACATCGTCGATAACGTGCGCAACAACATGTATGTCGCGTCCGAAGCGATTCGTCTGATGGAGAAAAGCAAGCAGCCGGCTTTCTCAGCGGCAGACGCCAAGGCGATCGACAACTTCAAGACGCAGACCGATCACGCCACCAAGTTCATTCCGACGTGGGTGAAGGTCGCGGTCGCCATCGCACTGGGTCTCGGCACGATGGTCGGCTGGAAGCGCATCGTCGTCACCGTTGGCGAGAAGATCGGCAAGCAGCATCTGACCTATGGACAGGGCGCCTCGGCTGAACTGGTGGCGATGCTGACGATTGGCGCAGCCGACATGTACGGCTTGCCGGTCTCGACGACACACGTGCTGTCGTCAGGCGTGGCCGGCACCATGGCGGCCAACGGTTCCGGCTTGCAATGGGGCACCGTGCGCAGCCTGATCCTCGCGTGGGTGCTGACGCTGCCGGTCTCGATCGCGCTGGCGGGCGCCTTGTACTGGTTGTTCCGGATGGTATTCTGAAACTGCTGAAATCGCTGGTGCCGGATGCAAGTCCGGCAACGGCGAAGTTAAAGAAAGCGCGGTCATTGCCGCGCTTTTTTTCATTTCACCGCGCCGACGATCAATCAATAAATTTCAGGCACGATCATCGACGACGGCACCGGCTGGCGGCTGTATTCGTCGTGATAGACCCGCGCCGGCAACTCGACGCGCGAATGCTCGATCTCGTGATACGGCACCTGGCTCAGCAGATGGTGAATGCAGTTCAGGCGCGCGCGTTTCTTGTCGACCGCCTGCACGACCCACCACGGCGCCTCGGGAATATGCGAGCGCTGCAGCATGACTTCTTTCGCCTGCGTATAGGCTTCCCAGCGGCGCCGGCTTTCCAGATCCATCGGACTTAGCTTCCACTGCTTCAGCGGATCGTGGATGCGGTTCTGGAAGCGGATTTCCTGTTCTTCGTCCGTAATCGAAAACCAGTATTTGAGAATCTGCACGCCACTTCGCGCCAGCATCTTTTCGAATTCCGGCACCGAGCGGAAAAACTCTTCGTACTCGTCGTCGCTGCAAAAATTCATCACGCGCTCGACGCCCGCGCGGTTGTACCAGCTGCGGTCGAACAGCACCATTTCGCCGCCCGCCGGCAGATGCGACACGTAACGCTGGAAATACCATTGCGTGCGTTCACGGTTGTTCGGCGCCGGCAACGCCGCCACGCGGCACACGCGCGGATTGAGCCGCTGCGTGATGCGTTTGATCGCGCCGCCCTTGCCCGCCGCGTCGCGTCCTTCGAAAATCACCACCAGCCTATGGCCGGTCTGCACGATCCAGTCCTGCAGTTTGACAAGCTCGCCCTGCAAACGGAACAGCTCGCGGAAGTACACCTTGCGCGCCTCGCGATGCTCGGGCGTGAAGCCGTCCGCGCCGTCGATGATACGGTCGTCGACCTCCATTTCGAGTTCCTCGTCGTAGGCATCGATGAGGTCCTCCTCGAAACGGCGCTGCCGTTCTGCCATGACTTCGGCCTCGGGTCTCGGATCCAGCTCTTTCATTGCGACTCTCCTGGCAACGGAAATGGTTAGGCGCGCGGCGCATACGCGTCGCGAACGGGTTCGATTATCGAAGCGCGAAGTGTCAACCGTGTTACCAGCGCGGCCGCCGCGCCTTGGGGCGACGGGTGCTCGCCGGCGGTTTGCGCACCTTATAGCT
Source organism: Paraburkholderia nemoris (assembly GCF_905221015.1). Classification (NCBI taxonomy): domain Bacteria; kingdom Pseudomonadati; phylum Pseudomonadota; class Betaproteobacteria; order Burkholderiales; family Burkholderiaceae; genus Paraburkholderia; species Paraburkholderia nemoris. Next base: position 30,989 of record NZ_CAJNBO010000010.1, read on the forward strand.
CAGTCATGATAGCGAGTTTAGCGCGGCCGCCCGGCGCTAACGCAACGGTTTCGCGAAGCTGAGTTCGTGGCCGTCGGGATCGGTGATGTGGAAATAGCGCTCGCCCCACGGCGCATCGGACGGTTCGAGCGACGGCTTTAAACCCGCTGCCAGCGCCTTCCGGTAGAGCGCGTCGACATCCGAGACATAAATGATCACGCGGCCCCACCAGTTGACTGGCGCACGCGTATCGACGATCAGGTTCAGATACGAACCGCCGAATGCAAACGAGGTAAACGCTTCCTGCGCACCACCGAATTTGATCGGAAAACCAAGCGCTTCGTAAAACAGCACCGCGCGGGGCATATTGCCGGTGGCGAGCGTGATGGCGCTGAGGGATTCGATGCGCGGTTCGAGTGGCTCTGTCGACGCTGCGGGCGAGTTCATGGCGGCTATCTCCTTGTTGGCATGGTAGCGCCAGACAGGTTCGCATGGCGTGTGCCCGTACTTGAAAAACCCGCCCGCCGCCCCGCATCTGGATTCCCGTTTATCCGGAGCATCGCCATGGGAAGCCGCCCACGCTTCATCGATGACCTGTCGCGCGCCGCATCCGACGCCCCCGGGTCCGATCCACTCACCGCTTTATCCGACGACGCCCTGCTCGACGCCTATTCCCGCACCGTGATCGGCGCGCTGGAACGCGTTCAGCAGGCGGTCGCCTTCATTTCTGTCGAACGCCGGCTGCCCGGTGCGCCGTCCGGGCGTGACAGCCGCGGCGCACGCGGCGGCACCGGTTCGGGCTTTCTGTTCACGCCGGACGGCTATCTGCTCACCAACAGCCACGTCGTGCACGGCGCCACCCACATCACCGTAACGCTCGCCGACGGCGCGAAATTCGACGCCGACCTGGTCGGCGACGACCCCGGCAGCGATCTGGCCGTGCTGCGCATCGGCTCGCCGGAGCCCTTGCCGCACGTCGAACTCGGTGAATCGTCGAAGCTGCGCGTCGGCCAGATCGCGATCGCGGTCGGCAATCCGCTCGGCCTCGCGCAAACCGTGACGACCGGCGTCGTCTCGGCGCTTGGCCGTTCGCTGCGTTCGAATTCGGGCCGCATGATCTACGACGTGATCCAGACGGATGCCGCGCTCAATCCCGGCAATTCGGGCGGCCCGCTGATTAATTCGGCCGGCCAGGTGATCGGCGTGAACACCGCGATCATTCCCGGCGCGCAGGCGATCTGCTTCGCCACCGCGATCGATACGGCCAAGTGGGTCATCATGCAGATCTTCGCGCATGGCCGCGTACGGCGCGCGTACATCGGCGTGGCCGGCACCACGAGGCCGCTGTCGCGCCGCGTGCAGCGCTATTTCGGCCTGAGTTCGGAGAGTGGCGTGCACGTCATGGAGATCGTCAAGGGCAGCCCGGCCGCGCTCGGCGGTCTGCGCACCGACGACACGATCGTCGCGATCGACGCGCTTGCTGTGCAAGACGTCGATAGCCTGCAACGCACGCTCGATGTGTCGCGTATCGACAGGCCGGTTAACGTGACCGTGTTACGCGGCGCGCAACGGCTCGAATTGACCTTGACGCCGGTAGAGCAGACGAGCTGATTCGCTCGACGGCCTGTGATGGGAAATAAAAAAAGCCTCGCGCTCAATTGAACGCGAGGCTTTTTTCTGCATGCGGCGCATCAGCAAAGACGCGCCGCTCAACTGCACTTTCAACTGCACCTAAGCGATTGAAGCCAACCGCTTACTGGATCACCCGCGTCACACCACGGCCGCGCGGATCGGCTGCCGCTTCCGGCGTATCGCCATTGACCTTGATCGCCTGGATGTCGCCGCTGAAATCCTGCCCCTTCAGCGTGTAGCCCTTGGCTTCGATCTGCTTGGCGAGTTCGCCGTCGATCGGCTTGTACGGCTCCCAGAAAATCGTGTTCGGCGGCAACAGCTGGTGATGGAAGCGCATCGCGCCCACGGCTTCCGGCAACGGCATGTTGAAGTCGTAGATGTTGTTGATCACCTGGAAGATCGACGTGAAGATACGCGAGCCACCCGGCGTGCCGATCACGAGCGACACCTTGCCGTCCTTCGTCAGAATCGTCGGGCTCATCGACGACAACGGGCGCTTCTTCGGTTCGATCGAATTCGCGTCGCTGCCCACCACGCCGAACATGTTCGCGACACCCGGCTTCGCGGAGAAGTCGTCCATCTCGTCGTTCAGCACGATTCCCGTGCGATCCGCCACCACACCCGAGCCGAAGTAGCCGTTGATGGTGTACGTGTTCGACACAGCGTTACCCCACTTGTCGATCACCGAGAAGTGCGTGGTTTCCGCTTTCTCCGGCATCGTTGTGCCCAGACCCGGCTGCACGCTCTTCGTATCCGACGGCGTATTCGGGTTCACTTCCGCGGCACGCTTGGCGATGTATGCGTCGTCGGTCAGTTGCGCGACCGGCACCTTGTAGAAATCCGGATCGCCGAGATACTGCGCACGATCGGCGAACACGCGCTTCTCGATCTCAGCGATCAGGTGCACGTATTGCGCGGAGTTCAGCGTGACATCCTTGAAATCGGGCGCAATGTCGGCTTTCATCTTCAGCAACTGCACGAGACCGATACCGCCCGAGCTCGGGGGCGGCGCGGTAATCACGCGATAGCCGTTCCAGTCCGCCTGGATCGGCTGACGCCACACGGCCTTGTACTGTTGCAGATCGGCCTTCGTAATCAGACCGTGGCCGCGCATGGACGCCGCGATCAGATCTGCCGTCTTGCCCGAGTAGAAGTCTTTCGCGCCCTGATCCGAAATGCGCTGCAGCACGGCGGCGAGATCCGGTTGCTTGAAGTTGACGCCCTGCTTCAGGTTGCCGAAGTAGGTATCGAAGTTGGTCTTGCCGGCAAAGTCTTTCGCGGCGTCGTCGCGGCGTTGCTGCAATTGCTCGCTGACTTCGAAGCCGTCACGTGCGTAATGAATGGCCGGTGCGAGCACCTGCTTCCATTTGAGCTTGCCGAAGCGGCGCTGCGCTTGCCACATGCCGTCGACGGTGCCCGGCACGCCCACCGCGCGATAACCGAACAGGCTCATGCCCTTGATGACCTCGCCCTTGTCGTCGAGGTACATGTTCTTGGTCGCGGCCAGCGGGGCGCGTTCGCGATAGTCGAGGAAGTACGGCTTGCCGTCGACATACAGCGTCATGAAACCGCCGCCGCCGATATTGCCCGCTTCCGGATACGTCACGGCAAGCGTGAAGGCAATCGCGACTGCCGCGTCGACGGCGTTACCGCCTTCCTTGAAGATCTGTTCCGCGGCGTCGGCGCTGTACTTGTCGGCCACTGCAATGGCGGACGCCGTGAGAACTGCCGGCTGCGCTTTCTCGGGCGCTTTGGCAAAGGCTGGAGTAACTTCGAGAAAACCGCTCGAAACGGAGATGAGTGCGACCAGCGCAAGTCCGCTAACGGACGGCTTGGCGTTGTGAAACAACTTCATTGGATATATCCCCCAAGACGACTTTTTCATCTGACGATAACGAAAGCTGCCTTGGGCTTATAACATGCCAGTCCGTCAATTGCGAAGCTGTTGCACGCATATGGTGCATGTTGCAGCACACAAAAATTACCCTATCTAACGACGCTAATTGCCGCGAGTAGCCGTGCTCGAATCGGCATCGAACGCAGTCAGTGCGCCGCACCACGAAGCACGGCGCACCGTAAGTTGAACGCTCAGGCGCTACCGCGGCTGCCGCGTGCGATTTCGTCGCCGGCGCCTTGCGGCAAGCGCGCGGTCACCGGAATCGACAGGAACGAGAACAGGCCGACCACGAGGAACGCCGGCCAGAAGTCCGAGAACACGATCGTCGAATGACCCTGCACGTTATGCGAGATTTGCAGCACGATGCCGGCAATCGTCACGCCGAGCCCCAATGAAATCTGCTGGATCACACTCGCGACGCTCGTCGCGCGGCCAACGTCGCGGCTTGGAATATCCGCATACGCCAACGTATTCAACGAGGTGAATTGCAAGGACGGGAAGAAGCCGCCGAACAGCACCACACACCAGATCAACCAATGCGGCGTACCGGGAAAGAACAGACCGTAGACGGCAATCGCGAGCCCCGCGCAACCGGCATTGAACATCAGCACCGTGCGAAAACCGAACCGTTCGAGAATGCGCGACGCAGCCGCTTTCATGAAGATCGAGCCGAATGCGGACGCGCATGTAATCGACCCCGACTTGAACGCGGTCATGCCCAGACCTTCCTGCAATGCGAGCGGCAACAAAAACGGCACCGCGCCGAGGCCAATGCGAAACAGCGAACCGCCCACCACGCTCGCGTGAAAACTCGGAATGCGCAATAGCCGCAAATCGAGCACCGGCAATTCGACGCGATTCGCGTACAGCACGTACACCACCAGCAGCAGCACGCCGATCACGCACATGCTGACCGATACCGTGTTGGACACCAGTTCGCCGCCTACCAGCGAGAGCCCCAGCATGAACAGCGACGCCCCGCTCGCCGACAACACGAAGCCGGTCCAGTCGAGCCGGCCGGGATGCGCTTCACGCACGTTGGCGATGTGCTTGTTGGCAAGCCAGATACCCAGCAGGCCGATTGGAATGTTGATGAAGAAGATCAGACGCCAGTGCAGATAGGTCGTGATGAAGCCGCCCAGCGGCGGCCCGACTACCGGCCCGAGCAACGCGGGCACCGTCAGATAGTTGACCGCGCGAATGAAGTCCGACTTCGGCACCGAGCGGAAAATGATGATGCGCCCCACCGGCACCATCATCGCGCCGCCGAGGCCTTGCACGAAGCGCGCAACCACAAAGGTGCCGAGTGACGTGGACGCCGCGCACATCAGCGAGCCGGCCATGAAGACGCCGATTGCCGTACGAAACACCGTGCGCGAACCGAAGCGGTCAGCAACCCAACCGCAAATCGGAATGAAGACGCCGAGGCCGATGACATAAGCCGTCACGGCAAGCTTGAGGGTGATGGGATCCTGGCCGAGATCGCGCGCCAGAACAGGCAGCGACGTCACGATGACCGTGCCGTCCACGTTTTCCATGAACATCGCACACGCGACGATCAGTGGAACGATGAAAGTGCCTAAAGCGAGAGGCATTGGCATGACGACGGGTTGCAAGGCCGTCGGTGTAAAGCTGCGATTATGGCATCGCATCGACAACAGATGTTGTTAAACAAAGCCTTTTCGTACTCGCGCGGATGACGTTGCTATCCGCCGCCCAATAGTTGAGCGCGCAACGAAGCTGAGCAGATTAAGAAAAACAGAAGGGGAGAAAATCGACGCGATGGTGAGCCGGCATACAGCCGGCCCACCATGCCATACAGCGGCAATTCAGAAGCGCGAGACTTGACGAGACTTAGCGCGATGCACTGACCAGCGGTTGCAGTTGCGGCAGAATCTCGGTGCTTGCGCGAGCGACGTCGTTCGGGAAGTCGATCTCGATCCACGGCGCGCCGGTTACGTCGGCCGTGTCGAATACCTGGCTGCGCTCCAGCAGGAGGTCGCGTACCGCTTCTTCGTGCGGCATGTTGGCCCGGCCGCTATCCACGTAGCCCGCAACGATCTCCGCAAAACGTTGCGCGGTTTCCTGACGGAAGCGGAAGAAGCCCACCGATTCGCCGATGGTGTCGTACTCGAGATTGACGGCGAGTTGCTTGCGCAATTCGACCGGCACACCGTCTTTCAGGCACAGCTTGACGGGTTCGTCGCCGGCTTCGAAATCACGGTCGATCAACAGGCGGTTGACCGTCTCACCCTTCACCAGCGCGTTCAGAATGCGCTCGTCGTAGAGCACGTCGGCGTCCATCAGCAGCACGTCGCCGCCGCGCGTCAGCGCCTCGGCCACCGTGTGCACCGTCAACACGCTGCCCAGGTCGTAACGCGAGTTCAGGACCGTTTCCACCTTATGCGGCCAATTGATCCGCTCCAGTTCCGCCTGCACCGATTCCGGCTGAAAACCGAGCGCCAGCACGACGTCGGTCACGCCGGCGGTTTCCAGCATTTGCAGATGCCGTTCGAGCAGGCTCATGCCGTCGAACTGCAACAGGCACTTCGGGAACTGTGCCTGCGGCGGTTGCTGGAGACGCAGGCCGAGGCCCGCTGCGAGGATGATGGCACGCATGCACAGTCCTTTAAAGAATTCGGAGATTAATCGACAGCCGGAACGCGCCCCGTGGCGCGCCGCCGTTGCCAGCTTCGTTCGCTGAAGTGCAACACCAGTAGTCCAGGCAAACCGAGCAGAATTTCACGTGCGCGCTTGGCGAGCGACAACGCCAGCGCCGCGTCCGGCGGCAAACCCACGAGCGGCGCGAGCAACAGATAGCCGCCTTCCTGCACACCGAGCGAGCCCGGGATCATGAACGCCGCGCCACGAATTGCCTGGCCGAGACTTTCGAGCAGCAGTGCGTCGACCCAGTCGACCGGACGGCCGAGAAAGCGCAGCGCGAGCCACACCTCGACCGTGCCGACGATCCAGCCCACCAGACTCAGTGCGAAGCTTGCCGCGACGCGGCCGCGCTCGCGGTAGATGCCCTGCACGGCGGTGTCGACGGCCTCTGCGCGCGTCATTAGCGACGACCAGTCACGCTTGCCGAACAGCTTCGACACCACGCCCAGCAAACGGCCAAACAGGCCGTGCCGCTGGGCATAGTAAAAGCCCGCGATCATCGCACCCAGCACGCCGGTGGCAATCAGCGTAGCGGTTCGCAAATCGTGAAGCGCACCGTGCGCGGCGTAGGCGCCGAACAGCAGCAGCCCGAGCAACGCGAAGACGATTTGCGCGACCGCCTGTGCCGTGGTGCTGACCGTGACGGCGGCGGCCGCGTCACGCATGCGCATGCCGCGCTGGGACAGTTGCCGCACCATCACCACCGGGCCGCCGATCTGGCCGGCCGGCAACAGGCTATTCACCGATTCGCCGATCCAGCGTGCGAACAATGCGTCGCGCACCGTCGCGTTGTGATGCACGCCGTCATGCTGACGCTGGAACAGCACCGAGATTGCGCCGGCGTCGAGCACCAGCGGCACGAGGTGAAATGCCGCGACAAGCACAAGTCCCCAGCCGGCCGCGGCCAGCGCCGAGGCCACGGAGCCGAAACCCTGCCACGCGAGCAGACCGACAAAGAGCGCCGTCCCGATCGACAGCAGAATCAGGGCCGCGCGTGTCATGCGGGGTCCTTGCGGCGTTTCGTCATCTGACGGAAAACCTGGCGGAAACCGAAGTACGCGATCGCGTCCTTCATGTTCGAGATGAAACGGCGCCACGGCCGCATGTTCGGGTCGGTGACGTATTCGAAGGTGAGCGACACGCGCATTTCGTTTGCGCCGGCCGGCGTGATGCGATGACGCAGCTTGTCGCCGTCGAAGAACACCAGTCCGCCCGGCGGAATCTGCACCGAGCCGGGTTGATCCGGCACGTCCGGATTGCGCGTATGCAATTCGTAATCGAGCCGGCACGACGATTCGTCGATCACACCGAGCAGCAGCGTATAACGGCGGCCGTCATAGTACGAAGTATCGTAGTGCCAGCCGATGTGGTCGCCGGCCCGCGTGTAGTAGTACAGCGCATAGGCGTGCGGATCGTCAGCAGGCGACACTTGCAGCTTGTCGCCGCTGAGTTGCTCAAGCCAGCCGATCAGTTCCTTCGAGCGATACAGTTCGGCAATGAACGGCGCGAGACGGTCGATCGTATGACGGCTGACGCTGCCGCCCTGCTTATGGCCCGGCAGATAGTTGCGGTTCACTTCGTCGAGGAGACCGCGCGCGCTCTGCACGAGCTGGGCAGTGACTTCGGGCGCGAGAAAATCTTCCAGATACAGGAACGCGCCCTGATCGGTGAAATCCTTTGAGAGACGGCGTGTGTCGAACGTGCGCGTGCGGCTCGCTACGGCGCGATCGGCATTCGGCGCAGGCGCAGCCGCGGCCGACGATGCCAGCGAGGAGGCCGGCGAACGTTCAACTGAATTTGGTGCGATCACGTCGTCTTCGGCGTGCATACTCATTCACTGGCCCACATTTGACTGGTTTCAGACGCCTTGACGGGGGCAACCGCCGAGCGTGCGGCGCGGCGCGCGACGCGCCAGTAATCGACCACCACCCAGACCGCAAAAAGCGGCGCACCGATCGACGCGACAACAACGAACGGCATGACGACGCTCGTCAGCGTGACGATAGGTAGCAGGTACAGCACGTCTTCGGTTTCGAAACCGCCGACCGTTGCCTGCTTGGTCCCCGCCTTGCCCGCCATCTCCTCGATGCGCATGCGCAGGAAGAAAATCAGCGCGACAGCGACGCCCGCCACCGCACCCAGCCAGCCGGGTGAAACTTTCAATGAGCCGACATGCGTCGAACCGACGCCCATGCCGACGAACAACATGACGGTCACAAGCGCGTCGCACGCTAAATCGTAAAAATGACCGATCCGGCTCGACTTTCCGCCGATGCGCGCGAGCTCGCCATCTGTGTGATCGACAAAGTTCGATAGCACGATCAGAAAGGCGCCCGCATTGGCCCAGGCGAATCCTCCGTGGGCGAGACAGAGCGCGCCGGCAAGCCCGATCAGCAGGCGCAGCGTAGTCAGATGGTTCGGCGTGACCCACGTGTTGACGAGCGGCGTGACTAGTCGGCGGGCGAGCCTCGCATCCCATGTTCTGGGGGCCGGAACGTTAATTGGAATTGATGGTCGCGAATTCATAACCCGGAAATATATACGGGATCGTAAAAGCTTGCTTCCTTCCTTAACGTTTTCTTAAGCGCTCATTGTTGCCGATACGTGTCAGACGCCGGGCAAGATATGCCGAATCACGTTAAAGTGCGAATCCAGTTGCGCCTGTCACGCCCGATTACTTCGATGCGCAATGTCTTTTCGAGGTGCGGCGCATCGCCGCCACCCGTTGCGAACTCACTACATCGAACGCGGGCCGCCATTCACGTATATGAAACGCTTCTTTTCATCCGTACTCCTTGCGCTGGCTGCCGCCGCGCTGCCGCTCAGCAGTCATGCTGCCGCTCTCGACGCACCGCTCACCTGCAATGAGAGCGGTCATCAGTTCATTGCCGATCTCGCTCAGCAGCAACTGATCGATCCGAAGCCTATGCGAGTCGAAAGCAATTCGATCAATGCGTTTTCGCCGGTGAAGGGCGCCGACCTGACCGCCTTCGGCTTTCACGTTTTTGCGGTGGTCGGCTACGAAAAAGACGACCCGATGTTTCGCGTCGGCGACGGTGAGCCCGTGGCCCGCTCGGCCTATGGCGTCGTGGTGTTCGGCGGCGAATCCAAGGTCCAGGCCGCGCTCACCGAGGCCGGAAGCACAGCGATCGTGCATCGGGTGGCACCGCTCGTGACGGCGATTTTCTGCAAGCGGAGTTGAGGCGGCGGGTCGCGCCGCCTCACTCGCCCCCTACAACTTGATCCCCGCCGGGTCCGCCGTCAGATACCCCACCGTCGCGCCGAAGCGGTCCTTATAGTTGGCCCGCACGAGCGGATCGAGTGTCGATTGGATCTTGTCGTGCAACGGACTTTCCCAATCGCCGACATGCTGGAAGTTGCTCATCACGTACGTCCAGCCGTTGATTTCGTCGACCGCATGCAGGCCTGTCGACTCCGCGCCCGCCGGGCACGACAACACACGTGCGAGCGTCTTCGTATCGACGTTGTAAGCCCACAGAAAATTGTTGACGTGCATGCCACTGTCTTCGCCGATAAAGAGCGTGCGCAATTTCTCCGAAAATTTCAGGTTGTCCGGATTGGCGATGCGCTCCGGGTTCGCCGTATTGCCAAGCACGTCGGCGGACGACATATCCTCGCCGACCAGCGCCGCGGGCGCGGCCATGTCCACCGGCACCCAGTCGCTGTTGATCGCGCCGCCGCTGCGGTCGCGCTGGCCGCCCTTCATGTTCAGCGCGTAAACCGCACCGGCGTTGATCGCCTTGTCGACGGCGACATCGGTCGATGCCGCATGACCGCGCACCATCGATTTCTCGATGCGTGACATCGCCGAATACAGCACCTTGTCTTTGATATTGACCGTCGTGCCTTCGAGCTTCGTAAAACCCATGCTGCCGCCCGCCAACGCTGCGTAGCGATGCGTTTCGAGGAAGGTCGCCGCCTTCGTCATGCCCGATTTGACGCGCACCCAGTTGAAAGTGCCGTTGTAGTTGATCTTCGTGTAGGTCGAGTCGGCCGGGTCCTTGGTCGCGACGTCCATGATGTCGCTCGCGCTCAGCTGGTTGGCGAGCGCTTCGATTTCGTCGCTGGTCGCGTGGCCCAGATTGATCCAGGAAAGCGTTGCCGCGCCCGCCCCGCTCGACGACACCTGCGTCCACTTTGCGACATACAGCGTGCCCGCCGACAGATCGGCCTCGCGATCGGCGATGAACATGAAGAGGCCGCCGTTGGTCGCGTCGTCGCCCATCAATACGGTGCGCTTATCCGGCATCACCTGAATCAGTTCATGCGAGATGCGGCCGAGGCAGTAGTGTTTCCTGATCGTACCGGTGCCGTCGGGATTGACGGTCACTTCCGGCAAATGGCCATAGTGATAGGGATTGGCGGTGGTTTCGTCACCGTAAAGGCTGCGGCTGAAGCCCTTGAACTGACTGTTGCTTGTGATCGTCGTGGCGTCCGGCTCGTACTCTTCGCTCGACAGATGCGTGTTCCACGGCGACAGGCTCGCGCCGCAGGTAATCCACAAACCATGCGCCTTCGACGTATCGACGTTGTGATAGCCCACCAGCGTGAGCTTGCCCGTGGCCGGGTCCTGATCGAGCGTGAGCACGGCGATCGGCGACGGCAACTGGCCATACATCGACTTCAGACTCTGATCGCGGGTCGCGTATTCGAACTGCACGACGGCGAATACTGCATTGCCCTTAAGGCCCTTCACCGCGGGCTTGTCGAGACGAATCAGCGAACTGCCGTCCGGGCAGTCCGAATAGAACTGGCGCTCTTTGCCCGCCACCGATTTATCGACGATCGGCTGATTGTTGATATCAAAGTAGCCGCCGGCCAGAATCGTGCCGCCCTTGATGTTCGGCACCATGTCGCCGGTCACGAAAAACGGCTGGTACGCGAGCTTGAAGGTACGGCTGCTGCCATCGCTCAGTTGCACCGAGAGTGTCGAGCCGACCGTGGTTTTCGCCATCGCGGCGGGGTCCGCCAGCGTCGGCGCGGCCATGCCACTGAATGCCGCGGAGACGAAGTTGGCCACCGGCTTGACCGGCGTCGCCGCCAGCCCGTCGCCTCCGCCGCCGCACGCGGTCAGCATCGACGCCGTTGCAAGGCCGCCTAGCGGCAGCATCGGCGCACCGGCGAGGAGTTTCAGGGCCTTGCGGCGGGAAAGGTCGAACGGCTCTGCCATGTTGTCGTGATCCAGGGTTTGGGTAGCGTGGGTGGATGCACAGCCGGCACGCACTCAGACCCAAAACCGCATGGTTCACGCTCGCGCCGCTATGACGCGAGGATTCTATGAAGTGAATGTGAAAGTATATTGACATGCATTAGTAATATTAAATTCAGCTTTTAGTTAGCCGAAACCCGTCACCGCCGAGCTAGCCCGGACGGCGGAATTCGTTTTCGACCCACGCAGCGGCGCTCGCCTTGCTCAGCTTGAAGTTCGGCGCCACCTGTACTTGCGCGAGCTGTTCACCGAACGTATCGAGCGCGGTCAGCAGCGCGTACGGCTCGTCTTCGTCGGGAACGATGTCGAGCGTGATGTCGAGTTCGTCATTGCCGTCCGCGCTGGCCACGCGCACTTCTTTGTGCAACTGGGCGCGCAGTTGCTGCTCATGGCGGCGCAACACTTCAGATGCGGTTTTCACCAGCGTGTTGAACGCCGACGTGTCGAGCGGCTTCGGATCTTTCTTGTTGCGCCCCATCGTCCACGGGCCGACAAGTGCCGGTTCCGCTTCGCCGTCTTTAATCATGGCGACGGCCCAGCCTTCGTCGTCTTCGTTCTTGATGACGCGCGCGGTCCAGCCGTCGTCGCGCCACAGACGCGCTTCGTGCTGGGTTTCGGGCAGCGCTTCTTCCAGATGGTCGAGCGGGGTTGCGTGGATTTCGGACGCGCCTTCCGTCGGGGAGTCAGCAGCGGTGTCGGACGATGGAAGGGGGGAATTGGTCATTACTGGTTTACTCACGTTCGCGGGGCGGAAACACAACTCGAGCCTGCGATTCTACCCGCCCCACACCCGCCGGACGTGGCCCTCTGACGAACGGACAAGCCAGGGCACGCTCTTCGTCAATCGAAATAGTGCATTTCGTTATTCGTGGGAACTTATAAACCGATTATAAAGCGTTCGAAAAAAACGCGGCCCGAAAGCCGCGTATAAAGAGATGAAAAAGACACCCCTGGTCAGGGGGTGAAACGAATTGTAGAACTGTAATTCGCCGGGATAGAGCACACGAATTGGAAGAGTCCATTGCAGAAATCAGAATGATTCGAAAATCAGGCAACGACGCGCTCAAATCCTTACTGAATATGACACTACGGGAGCGTCGCGATCGAGCAACATCGATAGTTTGACGAACAATTACAACGCCATCGCACACGAATATTTTTTTCTTTATTTATCCGCACTTACACAACTCTCAATCCGTTATTTCGAATTATAAAATGCATTGTTGCGCCATACGCGCTTAAAGATATAAATAGCAGGCATACACTTCGCAGCGGATCGTCAGGCAGTCGGCGCAATCGACTGTTAGCACTGGAATGCGATTCTCTACGCACTGTCCCGGAGTTATCTAAACATGAAAAAAACCCTCATCGCAGCAGGCCTCATGGGCGCGTTCGCCATCACCGCTCACGCACAAAGCAGCGTTACGTTGTACGGCACGCTGGACGCCGGTCTCGTCTACTCGAACAACCAGGGCGGCCACAGCAACTGGCAACAAGGCAGCGGTTCGGTGTCGAACACCTACTTCGGCCTGCGCGGCAGCGAAGACCTTGGCGGCGGTCTGCACGCCATCTTCACGTTGGAAAACGGCTTCAACCTGAACAACGGCCAGGACTCGGAAAACGGCACGATGTTCAATCGTCAGGCGTTCGTCGGTCTGCAGAGCGATCAATACGGTGCGTTGACGCTCGGCCGTCAGTACGACTCCGTGGTCGATTACCTCGCGCCGCTGTCCGAAGCGGGCGCGGGCTTCGGCAACAATCTCGCCGCTCACCCGTTCGATAACGACAATCTGGACAACTCGTTCTCGATCAAGAATGCCGTGAAGTACACGAGCGCGAACTACGCCGGCCTGAAATTCGGCGGCCTGTACGGCTTCAGCAATTCAGCCGGTCAGTTCTCGAACAACCGCGCCTGGAGCGCCGGTGCTTCGTACGACAACGGTCCGCTGAGCGTAGCCGCTGCTTACCTGCAACTGAACAACTCAGGTAGCTCGAACCTGAGCGGCGCAGTCTCGCAAGGCGACGGCACCGCGGCCGTCGCGGCGAACTTGCAACGCACGTTCGGTGCGGGCATCAACTACACCTACGGCCCGGCGACGGCTGGCTTCGTGTACACGCATACGCAACTGGACGGCATCACGGGCGTGGACGTCGGCGGCGCGACGCTGCCGGGTGTGGCAGGCACCAACCTGCATCTGGACAACTACGAGTTGAACGGCAAGTACGCACTGACGCCGGCACTGAGCCTCGCCGCTTCGTACACGTTCACCGACGGCAAGATGTCGGGTTCGAACGGCTCGGGCGATCCGAAGTGGCACACGGTATCGCTGCAAGGCGACTACTCGCTGAGCAAGCGTACCGACGTGTACGTTGAAGGCGTGTATCAGCACGCAACGGGCGAACTGGGCAACTTCGGTGCGAACGTGGCGGCGATCAACACGCTGGCGCCGTCGTCGACTGGCAACCAGGTTGCTGCGGCCGTCGGCCTGCGTCACCGTTTCTAAGTTTTTCCAATGGCACGTGCAGAGCGGTGTACCAGGCCGCTCTGCAACTGAACCCGCACGTGGCACGATCACGCGCGGGTTTTTTTCATGGTGCTTACGGTCTTACGTTTCGACGTAGCGGTAGTGACGGCGCAAGCATGCCGTGGGTATACTGAGGTCGGCTGCCTTCCTTGCCGTAACGTCGTTGCGGTTGAACGGCTGCTTCGTCGCGAAGCATGACGTTGCCTTCAATCGCGTTGCGCTTCGCCCGCGCCCCAAGTTCCCGTGCACGATCGGGGACGCCGACGATCGGACCATGAAAAGACTTCTCCTGCTTGCTCCCGCTGCTGCCCTCACTGCTTTTCTCGCTGCCTGTGGTTCCAGCGGTCCCACCCGCGACGCGTCCCAGCCGATGATGTACGTGTCTTCGCAGCGCGCCCCTGCATATATCGCCGATTGCCTCGAAAGCAAGCTGTCACGCGTGCGAATGTCGCGCGTCGGCGACGCGACCGAGATCGCTGTCGGTTCCGATTCGAACAACTCGTATTTCGTCACGCTGACGCCGTACAACGCGGGCTCGGTCATCAAGGTGATGCATCCCGCGAATGCGCCGGACGATCCGCCTGAACCGGAGATGCGCGTCGATATTGCGCGCTGTGCGACCTGAGGTTTGGGTCACGCGGCTGCGTTGTTGCGGACAGCACTGAGCACCACACCGAAGGCCACGCCGATGCGCGATTTTTTATCTCGCGTGTCGGCTATTTTTTTATCTGCTCATCTGCGAACATAGCCGCCCCTTGGCTTTTATCCGGCGCGCTGCGTCGTGAGGTTCGATGGCATCCAACAAAGCACATCACGCGACTGGGTTTGCGGCCGGCGTTATCGCGGCGGCGGTTGTCGCGCGCGTCGGCGGTGGTGGTTCGTTTCATATCGGCGTGCTGTTGAGTTTCATCGCCGGGGTGGCGGGGAGTACGGCGCCGGACTGGCTGGAGGTGGCGTGGTGGTCACGCGCGCGAAGGCTGTGGATTACGCATCGTACGTTGACGCACTGGGGTGTGGGGTGGGTCGCGTTGCTCGTGGGTTCTTATCATTGGCTTGGGCATTCGGTTTATGCTGCCGCGGCGTTTGGGTTTGCTTGTGGCGGGGTGATGCATTTGTTAGCCGATTGGCCGAATCCTTTGGGAGTGCCGTGGGTCGCTGCGCGGCATTCTTTGAATCTTTGGAATAGTGGGCGGTGTGATTTGATTGTTGTGGGCGCGGCTTGGGTCGCCGCGTGGTTTGTTGGGGAGCATGTCTGGTTGCATGGGGTTTCGGTTTTGCGGTTTTTTAGAGTTGGGTAGGGGTTGGCGTTTTTTGCCTGCGTGGCGCTTGTTGTCCGCGTGCTTGCGGTGTTGGCCTTTCCTTGATTTGCTAGTGGTCTATTAGCGTTGCCCCTGTGCGGGGCGGCACCTACTTTTCTTTGCATGCCGCAAAGAAAAGTAGGCAAAAGAAAGCGGCTAGAAGCCCCTGCTAAGCGGGTCCCGCAGCCCACACAGGGTAGTGGTGCATCTGGAATCTGTGTTCGTGCTCCTGCAGGCGCCAGTGACAAGGGCGTCATTCTTCCGGCGGCGCTGCGCGCGCCGAAGCGTTGTTCTTAACCCCCTTTGTTGTGCTCTATCGCCGCTTCGCGGCGGCGTAGTTGGCCGGGGTCATGCCCATCAAGCGCACGAATGCTCGGGTCATGTGGCTCTGGTCGGCGAAGCCGGCTGTGGTTGCCGCGTCTGCCAATGTCACGCCGCGTGCGATCAGTTGTCTTGCAAGCATTACCCGACGCTGCATCCTGTACGCGTGCGGTGGTAATCCCATCTCATGCGCAAAGCCCCGTAGCAGCTGGAAGCGGCTCATGCCGGCGTCCGTGGCAAGGTCGGTCAACGTAAGCGGTAATGACGGGTCGTCGTCGATCCTGGCCCTCGCTCGCGCAATCGGACTCAAAGTCTGTGCCAACCGCGGACGTGTGTGCGTCGTCGCGTGAGTCCGAAGTAGATACCCAAGCAACTCGAGCATCGTCTCCTCTCGGATCAAGTCGTCCGGCACGGATTGCGCTTCCACCGATACCGTGAACAGGCGCTCGAATAGCACCTTCAGTAACGGGTCGTGTACCACCGGTTGAGTTAGTTCAATCTCGTTTGTGGTCATGCCACCTAACTCGATCGCGGCGTCGCTTAGCATCGATGGCTCGAAATACAGCATGCGCCATGCGCGGCCGCGCTCGTCGAGCGGGCTGCCGTCGTGTACCTCCCCCGGGTTCACCATGATCGCGTCGTTCGCTCGTGCTTCCACTACGCCGCGGCCGCTTGATGATCGGTGTCCGCCTGTGACAATCACGCCTACCCCGAAGCGGTCGTGCGAATGGCGCGGAAACGAATGCGCCGTTTCGGCCACCGTCGCTTCGACGCCGGCAATCGCGCAGCGAGGCATGTGAACGCGGCCGCGTGACATGGGGCGCCGCTTAGAAGTTAACTAGCGCTTCGCGCGGCACAACGCGCGGCGGTGTGCACGCTGAATCGCGCAGCGAGCCGTATGCAGATCGCCAGAGCACTCCGCGCGCCAGTTCACGAGGCAAAGTGCGAGACGACACGTGAGCCAACCCGCTCATCGACCGCTCCCCTCGTCCGTGCCCGTGCGCTCGCCCTCGCGGATCTTGCCTTGCGATACGCTGCTGCCCGGGGGCACGCTGTGCGTCAGCCACACATTGCCGCCAATCACCGAGCCGCGCCCGATCGTCACGCGGCCGAGAATCGTCGCGCCGGCGTAAATCACAACGTCGTCTTCAACAATCGGATGGCGTGCGTTGCCCTTGACCAGCGTGCCGTCTACATCCGCAGCGAAACTCTTCGCGCCGAGCGTCACGGCCTGGTAGACACGCACGCGCTCGCCGATGATCGCGGTCTCGCCGATCACAACGCCCGTGCCGTGGTCGATAAAGAAACTCGGGCCGATGGTCGCGCCCGGGTGAATGTCGATGCCGGTCGCCGAGTGCGCGATCTCGTTGATGAAGCGCGCGAGCAAAGGCACGCCGAGACGGTGCAGCGCGTGCGCAAGACGATGGTGCGTCATCGCCCACACGCCCGGATAACACAGCAGAATTTCTGTGATGTGCTGCGCGGCCGGGTCGCCGGTGAACGCGGCCTGAATATCACTGACCAGCAACGCGCGAATACCGGGCAACTGCGTGCCAAACTCGCGCGCGACGTTGAACGCGCGCTCCTTCAGATCCGCATCCGGTGTTTCGCCAAACTCGGGCAGAAAGCGCAAGGCGCGGCGAATCTGTTCGGCAAGCAACCGCAACGTGCTTTCGAGCGTGTGGCCAACGTAGTAGTCGACAGTTTCGTCAGTTAGATCGGGGGCGCCGTAGTGCGTGGGGAACAGCGCCGCACGCAAGCCGGTGACAATGCCGATCACCGCTTCGCGCGACGGCAGCTCGCGAATGCCAAGCGGGTGCCGCGTGCGATGCAATTCTTCACGCGACGCACGCAAGTCCGCGACGATCTGTTCGAGACCCCAGTTGTGGGCAGGCACATTAGGCATAAAAGGACAGCGCCGCGCGATAGGCGCGGTTCAGAGTGATTGTCCCAAGAGATTACCGCGTTTTGCCGCGGCTCGCGTAACGTCGCGCTGCTGGCCGGTATGCTGGTCCGCGCGTGGCGGATGCGCTTCAGATGGTCACGCTGCTCGCATCGATCCAGCGCACGGCCCAGTCGCGTGCGTGCGCGATGGCGGTGGCTTCGTCAGGAAAACGCAAGTCGGTGGGGAAAAAACGGTTGGCGACCAGTTCGCCGTCGCTCGAGCGGGAGATGACCACATACGGTTGCCAGCTGCCGTCGCCCGCGCGCGCCGGCGCGCAATTCAACAAGTAGCCGCGATGTGTGAATGCAGCATCGAAATGCATGTGTCACCCGCCCTGACGGCCCCGTAAGATGTTTTGAGTAGCGCGCGTCTGTTCGTTGCCGGCCATGTAAAAAACAACCGGACGCATGTCGTCGATTTAACCGCGCTTCGCTCGTCGGAGTAAGATCATACTCTGTAGAAAATAGGCGTCCATTAAAAAAACGAAAAGAATCGCGGACGCAATCGTCACGTGAAATGCCCGCATATGTCATTGCACATAAACCGCGAGGCAACTGCGGTACACCTCACACGCACAAAGAGGTTGTGCGAGGCGGAACGGGTTTTGCTGCACTTCAACCATGTCCTCTTTAACGGAGAATGCATGATGAACAGCGATATCAACAAGCCGGCAGACGCCGGCAAACAGCCGCGCACCACCGGCCCGAGCACAACGGAACTGCACAACGACCGCACGCACGACAGCACGGTCGATACTGACGGCAAAAATCTCGAGGCCGCCCGCATAGCCGGCCACAGCCCGATCTCGCCGGACGAGATTACGACGACCAACGCGACCCTGGTCAACAGCGTGCCTGAGGCGCACGACGGCATGGCCGGCTTCGACAGCCGGGTTGGCGGCAATCATCTGCTGCTGGCGCTCGAGCCGGGCTGCACGGTCATCGACAAAGGCATGGTCGAGCCGCAAGGCGTCGATTCGGAAGACGATCTGTTCGATGACCCGCGCCCGATCCGCAGCCGCCGCGAACGTGGCCGCATGCATTTCGCCCTCAATCATCTGCGGCCCACTCGGGTGATTGAATTACATCGGGCGAAATAACTATTCGCGCGGGGCGTATTTGTTTGAAATACGCCGCCAGCGCCGATTAATCAGTCCATTCCAAAGTGCGCACCGTTTGAATGACGGTGCGCCTTTCGTTACGGATTAGAAACTCAGGGTTGCAGGACCTGCAAGCCGAACGGGCTTTTTCCGTCCGTCAAACGCCGACACAATCGACTGCACGTCCAATACCAAACGGAGCAGCAGATGAAAAAGATTGTCGTAATAGGCGCAACCGGCACGATCGGCCAGGCAGTGAGCACGGCGTTGAAAGCGCGCCACGAAGTCATCGAAGTGGGTGCGACGCGCGGCCAGTATCGCGTGGACAGCACCGACCCGGCCAGCATCGAGCGGCTCTTTAGCGAGATTGGAAAAGTCGACGGCATCGTCACCGCCACCGGCAAGCTGCATTTCGGCCCGCTGCCGGAGATGAGCGTCGAGCAGTTCTGGGTCGGTCTGCGCGACAAGCTGATGGGTCAGATCAATGTGGTGCTGGGCGCCCAGCAATACGTGAACGACGGCGGTTCGTTCACGCTGACGAGCGGCATTGTCGGCGACGAGCCGATTCGCGAAGGCGCGAATGCAACCACGGTCAATCTGGCCCTGGAAGGTTTCGTGCGCGGCGCCGCGATCGAATTGCCGCGCGGCATCCGCATCAACGTGGTGAGCCCGACCGTGCTCACCGAAGCGATGGGTGCTTATGCGCCCTACTTCCGCGGCTTCGAGCCGGTCACCGCCGAACGTGCCGCGCAGGCCTATCTGCGCAGCGTGGAAGGCGCGCAAACGGGCCGTGTGTATCGCGTGGGGTATTGAGCCTTCAGCACGCTCAGTGAATCTCCGGCTCGCCGCTTGCATCCGTCTGCGCGCCGCCGCGCTGCAGGAAATCGAAGTCGCAACCTTTGTTTGCCTGCAGCACGTGCGCCTGATGCAAGGCGCCATAGCCGCGCGTAAACCGCGGCTCGGGTCTGACCCAGGCGGCCTTGCGGCGCGCCAGTTCTTCCTCCGCTACGAGCATGTTGAGCTTGCGCCGCGGCACGTCCAGTTCGATCAGATCGCCGCTCTGCACTAGCGCAAGCGGGCCGCCGACAAACGACTCCGGCGCGACGTGCAACACGCACGCGCCGTAGCTCGTCCCGCTCATCCGCGCATCCGAGATACGCACCATATCGCGCACGCCCTTTTGCAGCAGTTTCCGTGGGATCGGCAGTTGCCCCCACTCGGGCATGCCAGGCGCGCCCACCGGGCCCGCGTGCTGCAGCACGATCACGCAGGTCTCGTCGATGTCGAGCGCTTCGTCGTCGATGCGCGCGGCCATGTCGTTGTAGTCCTTGAACACCACGGCACGGCCGGTGTGCACGAGCAAACGCGGCTCGGCGGCGCCAGGTTTGATCACGGCGCCGTCGGGCGCGAGATTCCCGCGCAGCACTGCGAGGCCGTTATTGGGCAGGAGCGGTGCGCTGCGGCGGCGGATCACCTCGTCGTTGAAAATCGTCGCGCCTTCGAGGTTTTCGCCGAGCGTGCGGCCATTCACCGTTTTCTGCGAGCCGTCGATCAGCTCGCCCAGTTCGGCGAGCATGGCCGGCAATCCGCCCGCGTAGAAAAAGTCCTCCATCAGATACGCGCCGGTCGGACGAATGTTCGCCAGCACCGGCGTGCGGCGCGAAATGTCGTCATAGCGATCGAGCGTCAGTTCGATACCGGCGCGGCGTGCGAGCGCGATCATATGCACGATCGCGTTGGTCGAACCAGAGAGCGCGAGGCAGGTGGTCACGGCATTATCGATTGAACCGGCGGTGATCAGATCGGACGGCTTCAGGTCCTCCCACACCATCTCGACGATACGCATGCCGGTTTTCGCCGCCATCTGAGCGTGCCGCGAATCCACTGCAGGAATAGAGGCAAATCCGGGCAACGTGAAGCCGAGCGCTTCAGCAGCGCTCGTCATCGTCGACGCGGTGCCCATCGTCATGCAATGCCCTGGCGAGCGCGCAATGCCGCCTTCGATACCTTGCCAGTCCGCTTCGGTGATCGTGCCCGCGCGCAACTCGGCCCAATACTTCCAGCTGTCCGATCCTGAGCCCAGCGTCACGCCGTTCCAGTTGCCGCGCAGCATCGGACCGGCCGGCAGAAAGATCGCCGGCAGATCCATCGAGATCGCGCCCATCAGCAGGGCGGGCGTGGTCTTGTCGCATCCGCCCATCAGCACGACGCCATCGGCGGGATACGAGCGCAGCGTCTCCTCGGCTTCCATGGCGAGGAAGTTGCGATAGAGCATCGTGGTGGGCTTCTGGAACGGTTCGGCGAGCGTCTGCACGGGCAGTTCGACCGGAAAGCCGCCTGCCTGCCAGATGCCGCGTTTCACTTCCTCGACACGTTGCTTGAAATGCGTGTGGCAAGTATTGATCTCGCTCCATGTGTTGAGGATCGCGATCACAGGCTTGCCCGCGTACTCCTCGCGGCTATAACCCATTTGCGCGGTACGCGAGCGATGGCCGAACGAGCGCAGATCGTTCAAGCCGTACCAGCGGTGGCTGCGCAGTTCTTCAGGTTGCTTTCTCTTCGTCAACGTCTTTGCTCCTTCACGCGCGACACGATCTGCGTCGGGCTGACGAATTGCAGCGCGATCAGCACCCAGATCAACGTGATCGCCATGTAGATCATCGCCATCGCGTCGATCGATTGCGGTGCGCGCACGCCGGTTGAAAATACAGCGTAGTACAAGGCGACCACGAGCGTTTGCGTCGCCGGGCCCGCTGTAAAGAAGGTCAGTTCAAACATGCCGATGGTGCGTACCAGCACGAGCAGCCCGGCCGCCAGCATGCCGGGCACCAGCAGGGGCAGCAGCACGTAGCGGAAATAGCGAAACGTGTTCGCGCCGAAAATGCGCGCCGCCGCTTCGAGATTGGGATCGATCTGCTCGATGAACGGCGTCATCACCAGAATCACGAACGGCAGTGCGGGCACGAGATTCGCGAGAATCACGCCACCCAGTGTGCCAGCGAGACCGACCTTGTACATCACGGTTGCCATCGGAATGCCGTATGTCACGGGCGGCACCATCAGCGGCAACAGGAAAATCAGCATCGCCATGCGTTTGCCGCGAAACTGCACGCGGGCGAGCGCATACGCGGCGGGCACGCCGAGCACAACCGACAACACCACTACCGCGCCGACCACCTCGACGGTGACCCACAACACGCTCGCCAGTTGAAAATCGCTCCACGCCTGCGCGTACCAATGCAGCGTAAAACCTTGCGGCAACAAGGTGCCAAACCAGCGGGTCGCCAGCGAATTCACTGCGACGGTCGCAATCAGCAACACCACGTTGACGAGAAAAAACACCATCGCGCCCCACACCAGCACCTGCCAGATGCGGCCCGGCACGCTGGCGCGCTGCTTCACGCGCTTGCTGGGTTGCTGGGCGCCGTCGTTGTTTTCCTTCGACGCGGACCACGAAGGATGCGCGGCGTGGTGATCGCTAGCCATCAGCCTTTGCCTCCCGTCACCGGACCGCTATAGAAGAAGCGGCGCGCGCCGAGCATTGCGACGACCACCAGCAGTTGGACGAAGCCCATCACCATTGCGATCGCCGAGGCAAGCGAATAGTCGTAGCTTTCGAACGCGGCTTCGGCCGCAGCGATCGACATCACGCGCGTCGGGCCCGCGGGCGCGCCCAACAGCACTGCCGATGGAAACACCGAGAACGCCTGCACGAACGATAAACAGGCGGCCATCGTTAAACCAGGCACCAGCAGTGGCAAATAGATGCGGCGGAACTGCTGCCACGGACTCGCGCCGAGCGTGGCGGCAGCACTCGCGAGCGTCGGATCGATGCCGGTCACGTAGGAGAGCGTCAACAGAAACGCAAACGGAAAACCCGACACGATCAGCGAGATCAACACGCCCCAGAAGTTATGCGTGAGGCGCACTTCATTCGTGTACAGATGCAATCCGTGCAATGCCTGCGGAAACCAGCCATTCGGGCCAAAGTACGTGAGCATGCCGTCGGCAATCAGCACGGTGCCGAGCGTGACAGGAATCACCAGCAGCGTGGTGACCAGCTTCTGATAGGGTGAATTGCGGCGCAGCGCGAACGCCACCGGAACCGACACACCCACGTTAATCAGCGTCGCCGGCACGGCGAGCTTGAGCGTGACGAGAATGGTCGGCCACATCGACGTGTCAGTGAAGAACGTCAGATAGTTGGCCCACAGGCCGCCGCCGTTCATCGGCCGGAACGACAGCACCAAACCATACGCAAACGGATAGATGAACAACGCCACGATGAAAATCAAAGCCGGCGCGACCAGCCACGCCTTGGCGTCGCGCGGTGCGAGCGGCGGCGACAGCGTGGGCGTGTTCAAGCAGCCTCTCCGTCATAGACGAGCGTGCGCGACGGCGACACACGCAGACTGATGCGTTCGCCCTCTTCGAATTCGCCCGCGATGCGCACCCACAAGTCACCGAACGCGGTCTTTACCCGCAGCAGTGAATCGTGGCCGCCGTACTCCACGGTGTTCACCAACGCGTCGAAGGCGTTTTCCACGCCAGGTGCTGCTCGCTCCATATCCTCCGGGCGCAGCGCAACGCTCACGCGCTTGCTGTTGAAACCGGCCATCGGCGTGCCGATCAGACGGACACCCTTCGCGCTCACTGCAACCCCATCGCCTTGCGTGCCTTCGAGCGTGAATTCGGCTACGTTTCGATAGCCCATGAAACGCGCGACGTGCAAATTTTGCGGCCGCGTGTACACCTCTTTCGGCGTGCCGACCTGCTGCACCACCCCCTCTTTCATCACGACGATGCGATCGGCCATGGAAAGCGCTTCGTCTTGATCATGCGTCACGTAGAGCGTTGCACGTTCGAGCTGGCTATGGATGCGGCGAATCTCGGCACGCATCTCGATGCGCAGCTTCGTATCGAGATTCGACAGCGGTTCGTCCATCAGAATCAGTGGCGGTTCGATCACGATCGCCCGCGCAATCGCCACGCGCTGTTGCTGACCGCCCGACAGTTGTCCGGGCAGCTTACGTTCGTGACCGACCAGTTGTACGAGCTGCAATGCTTCGCGCGCCCGGCGCATGGCCTCGCTCTTCGCGACGCCACGCATCTTCAATCCGAAGCCGACGTTATCCAGCACGCTCATATGCGGAAACAGCGCGTAGTTCTGGAACACCATGCCGAAGCCGCGCTTTTCCGGTGGCAGCACGTCGATGCGTTTATCGTCGAGCCAGATGCCGCCGCTGCTCAGGGGCTGCAAACCGGCGATGCAATTGAGCGCCGTCGATTTGCCGCAACCCGAAGGTCCGAGTAACGCAATGAACTCGCCACGCTGGATATTCAGATCGAGTCCTTGCAGCGCCGCGACCGCCTGGCCCTCCGCATTCGTGAAACTGCGGCTCACCGAATCGAGCCGCAACTGCTCAAAGTGATGCTTCATGGCGGTTTCCTGATACGCGGCTACTTGGTCTTCTGCGCGCCAACGTCGCTGTCCCACTTCTTGAAAGCCGCGACCATTGCGGTGGCGTTCAGCGGCAAAACATGCGGACGTTCGGCCAGCAGCTTCGCGTACTCCGGCCGGCCGTATTTCTTCAGCACATCCTGGCTATGCGCAGGCGCCTGCTCGATGCTCACGCCCTTGATCGCCGGACCGGGATAGAAATAACCGTCGTCATAGGTCATGGCCTGCTGCGCCGGTTCGAGCATGAAGTTCATCAGCTTGTAGATCACGTCGAGCTTTTCCTTCGGCACGCCCTTCGGAATCACCATGAAGTGCGCGTCGTTCACCCACGTCATGTTGTCGAATGCCTGCACGCGGAATTCCGCCGGCACGATGCCGAGCGCGCGCGGGTTGATGTCCCAGCCGGTCACCGTCACGGTCATGTCGCGCGTCCCCTCGCCAAGTTCCTTCATCACCGCCGAGGTGCCGCCGGGATAGTAAGGAATGCAATCGTTCAGTTGCTTGAGGAAAGCCCACGTCTTGTCCCAGCCGTGAATCGGATCTTGCGGATCCTTGTCGCCGAGCACGTAAGGCAGGCCCATCAGAAACGTGCGGCCCGGACCGGAGTTCGCCGGCCGCGCGTAGATCAGCTTGTCCGGATGCGCCTTGCACCATTGCAGGAGTTGCTCCGGTGTTTTCGGTGGATCAGTCACCTTGGCCGGGTTGTATTCGAGCAACGGACCAGCCGGCATATAGGCGACCTCGAGACCGAAGCCTTGTGCCAGGTCCTGCATCTTGCGCGGACCGGGCGCGTATTTGTCGAGCACGCCGGGGAAAGCCGCCGCATTGTCCGGCAATAGCTTCATCCAGAGATTCTGTTCGATGCCGGCGGCCAGTGCGTCAGTGCCCGTCAGGACGAGATCGATGTCGGAGCGGCCCGCCGCCTGCATCGCCTTGATCTTGCCGGGCAATTGCGGCGCGGGCGCGTTGGTGAACGTGAGATTGGCGACGAGATTCGGATACTTCGCCTTGAAGGCTTCGAAACCCTTCTGCGTAAGTTGAAGGTCGCCGGCTACGTCGACAATATTGAGCGTTACCGGATCGGCCGCATGTGCGGTGGATCCCAATGCGGCGCTTGCCACGAGACATACGGACACCAGCCTGAGCGCCAACCTGCCTGAAACAGTCATTGCGTCTCCTCGCTTCTTGGTATGGAAGTCCGCCGGCCAGATGTGCTGCTGGCGGTGTCTCTCTACCAATGGAACATAGCGAAGCGGAACTGCCGATGTCAAGCAAATACTCGCCACCGGGTTTTACCCGGAAAATTGGCTTTTTTTGTGGGGAATCCTTGTAGTTCAACGGTTTGCGCGTGTTATCCAAGGGCAAACCCGGAGTCAGCGAGCTTTTGGCACAACTAGTTGTCAGGCAACCAGAATTTGCACTGCGCATTCAGGCTACCCGCACGCTTTGCGCCCTCACCCGCCCTGGACGCCTTGCGTATTCACATACAACGAATACAAGCCGTGGCTTGCCGCCATGAACAACCGGTTGCGGTGGCGTCCACCGAAGCACACGTTCGAGCAGCGCTCCGGCAACGCGATATGGCCGATCGGCTCGCCTTGCGGCGTGAAGACGCGCACGCCGTCGAGTTCGTCGGTGCCCATGCCCCAGCCGCACCAGAGATTGCCTTGCGTATCGACGCGAAAGCCGTCCGGTGTGCCCGGGCCGGCGTCGATCAGCACGCGATTGTTCGACAGCACGGCGCGCTCGCCGCCGCCGTCGACGTCGAAAGCGCGAATCTTGCGCGGCACGCCTCGCGATTCGACGATGTACAGCACCGACTCGTCCGGCGAAAACGCGAGGCCGTTCGGGCCCAGCACGTCGTCGGCGACCATCGTCACTTCGCCGGATTGGCCGTCGATTCGGTACACACACGCGGGCAGTTCCGACTCCTGCCGTTCGCCCTCGTAAAAACCGTCGATGCCGAAGGTCGGATCGCTGAACCAGATTGAACCGTCCGACTTCACGATCACGTCATTCGGCGAGTTGAAACGCTTGCCGAGGTAACGGTCGGCGAGCACGGTAATCGAGCCGTCGTACTCGGTCCGCGTAACGCGGCGCGTCAGGTGCTCGCAGGTCACGAGGCGGCCCTGGCGGTCGCGCGTGTGGCCGTTCGCATTGTTCGACGACTGGCGGAACGTGGTCACCGCGCCGCTGGTTTCGTCCCAGCGCAGGATACGGTCATTGGGGATGTCGCTCCACAGCAGATAACGGCCGTCGCCGAACCAGACCGGCCCTTCTGACCAGCGCGCGCCCTGATACAGACACTCGACGGAAGCAGACGCCAGGATCAGCGACCTGAAGCGCGGATCGAGAACGCGAATGGAGGGATCGGGATAGCGTCGGCTGGTGTCGGTCATGCGTCGGTTTTGGACGATGGAAGTTGAGGGGGAAAATGGGTCGAAGCGCATTGTGTCCTGCACGCCGGCGCGGCGCGCACGCACCAGCAATCGGCACCGCCGCGCGGTCAATGCGGCGCCGGCTTCTGCGCGAACTGACGCTCCAACGCGAGCAGGATCTGCGTCGCATGATCGATCTTCGCATGATGTTCGGGCGGCGTCGAACTGAGTAGCGGCAAGATTGGCCCCATGTCAGCAATGTTCGAGAACGTGACTGCGTCATGCAACACACGGATCAACGAGATTTCGTCACGCAGGGTTTCGAGCGGCAGGAAAGCGTCATGGAGACGCTGCGCTGTGTTGGCATCGCCGGTTCTGACGGCTTGCAGCAAAGCCATGACCATGCGTGGTGCAATGCATCCCGAACCCGTCGTCCATGCGGCTAGCCCGAACTCGCGCAGATGGACGAGCGCAGGCCGCTCGCCCATGCCCGACACCACCTTGGCCGCAGGCACGGATTGCAGAAGTCGGCGCAAATACGGATCTTCCGCAGGATTGTCGCGGACGATCGCGTATTTGACGGCCAGCAGCATGCCGCGCTCGATCAATCGCGCGAGCGTGTCGAGCTCCACGTAGTTTTCGCTCTTGATGTACAGGGTGAGCGGCATGCCCGCCGCGCCCGCGATGCGCGAGAGCCCCGCCTCCACGCCTTCGGACGTCGTAAAACCGCTCAGCGGCAACACCATCGCCGTACGGTAGCGGGTTTGCGCAAGGATACGGGCCTGATCGAGCATTTTCCCGTAGTCGGGGCCGATTGACGGGATCACGCGCGTGCCTGCACCGGCTGCGTCAGCCAGCATATCCAGCAAGTCCCGATACTCGCTGACGGCCACGTGGTAGAGGTTCGCATTCCCGCCGTACAGCAAGGTGCGCACCCCGCCAGCCTCGATGTGGCGGATCAGCGCGCGGTTTTCGGCAACGTCCAGCGTGTAGTCGGCACGGCGCGCAAGCGGCGGCACGGCCATCACCGATGCGACGAACTCACTGTCGAGAATCGGGGATTCGTTCATGACGCCTCAAACGCACGGGGACTGGGCGTTCAAGTTAGCACCGGGTTCGCAATGTTGTCAAACAACCAGCGTATGGTTGTCATCGCGCGATCTCAGGTCGAAGTCGATGCGAAGAAGCCGAAGCTGGCAAAGCGCGGCGCGTCGTTTTCGTATGACAATAGACGGTGACAGGCCGCTGTTAGAGAATGGAGAAGGGCCAGGCGGAAATTGTCAATTTGGTAATTGGCGTGGTTTTGTCCGGAATCCCGACACGCACGCTCATTCAAAGTGGTTTGACAATAATGTTGCAAATCAAAAGCATCAAAAAGGCCACTACGAGAAAATTACCCACTTTATCGACCCGTGAATGTTAATCAGGTCGAAGAAATCCGATATAAGGAGTAATTCGTTCGCCTGGTTGCAGAACCCGCGCTGGTGGCGTTTCTTTAGAAATCGCCCTCGGCTTGCGAAATAATTTTTAGTGATAGATTGTGAAGATAAAAACAGCCGGACGGATCGCCGTACCGCAATTAACCGCAACGGGACGTTTGCGAGTCTGAGAGAACCCAATTGTCGCTACATTTTATCGAGGAAATGGCACCGCTACTGAACGCCGCAGACGAAGCGGAATGGTTCGGCGCGATCGCGGGCCTGGCCGACACATGGGGCTTCGACAAGCTTCTGATTGCCATGCTGCCGCGCCCGACCATTCGCCTTGAAGACGCCTATGTGCGGAGCACCTACGCACCGGCCTGGCGACGCACCTATGACGAGCAGGGGCTCGTCCATATCGACCCGACTGTCTCGCATTGCGCGACACGCGCCACGCCGCTGATCTGGTCGCCGGACATTTTTATGACCGCACCGCAGCAGTCGATGTATGAGGAAGCCCGCGCGCACGGCCTGCGCTCCGGCGTGACGTTGCCGATTCATGGGCCGAACCAGGAAGCCGGCATGATGTGCTTCGTCAATGACAGCAATCCGACCGATGCGTTCTGGCGTCACGTCAACGTTGCGTTGCCGAATCTGGTGTTATTGCGCGATCTGGTGATCGATACCAGCCAGCGCCATTTGAATACGCACGCTCAGACTTTATTGCCCAAGCTCACGCCGCGCGAACGCGAATGTCTGAAATGGACCGCGCGCGGCAAATCCACCTGGGAAATCTCCCATATCCTGAGCTGCTCGGAAGCCGTGGTGAACTTCCACATGAAGAACATCAGGACGAAATTCGGTGTGAATTCGCGGCGCGCGGCGGCCGTGATCGCCGCGCAGTTGGGGCTTATTGACCCGGGTTGAGCAAGGCGGCGGCGTCGCGGCTGTACAGCACCCGCTCGGCCCGCCCGAGATCGGCGTCGGAAACGGTTTTGGTGAAGTAGAGGCCCAGCAGGATCGACACCGGCGCCGGAATTTCGGCCCCCGATTCGAACCGGCTGCCACGCGACTGCGTCACGCCGAAGCGTGCCCAGAAGCGGCGCTGGCTTTCCTTCTTCTTCTTGCGGTAGGCAATGATCAGAACACGATCCACCGCCGACGACGGCTCTGCCGGGCGGGTTTGGATCGAAGGTTGCGCTTGCCAGTGGTTTTCGAGAAGTTCCATTTTTGTGTCCCGTCGGTTGAGGGCTGAGGCTTGTCTCGAATTCTGCGTTATCCGATAAGCATGCACACCTATCCAGGTAGGTAGGTGGCGGAAAGATTCAAAATGCATAAGTTTTCTTGCGTATTGGGTACCCCAACACGTTCAGGAGAACGTCATGCAAACAGCAATTCGGATTGGAATGCGGCAGGAATTCGACAACGCAGACATCAACGAGATGTACCGTCTGCGGGCTCGGGTATTTCACGGGCGGCTCGGGTGGGACATCCCGACCATCGCGGGCATGGAAATCGACGGCTACGACGCCCTCGGGCCGCACTACATGCTGATTCAGGGCGACGATCGGCACGTGCGTGGCTGCTGGCGCCTGATGCCGACGGAAGGGCCGAATATGCTGAAGGACACCTTCCCGCAATTGCTCCATGGCGCGGATGCGCCGGTCGGGCGGCATATCTGGGAACTGAGCCGGTTTGCGATCGAAACCAGCGGCGAGGAACAGTCGTTCGGCTTTGCCGACCTGACGATGCAGGCGATTCACGAACTCGTGACGTTCGCCGACCGGATGGGCATCACCCGCTATGTCACGGTGACCACGACGCCGATCGAACGGCTGCTGCGCAAGACCGGGATCGACATCAGCCGGCTCGGGTCACCGCTGCAGATCGGCGTGGAACGGGCCGTAGCGCTGGATATCGCGGTCAGTCCGAAGACCCGCACCGCCCTGTTCGGGCCGATGGCTGTCGCCGCCTGACGCCTGGACACGACTGGGGCCGCGCTTGCGGTGGCCCGGTTACCTGATATTTGCGACCCGCGGTGGAGACACGCGGGATATCAGGAACCGAACATCCGCTCGAGCGCATTCTCGAGATGCGCGCGCATCGCCCTCCCCGCTGCAGGGCCGTCCTTACGGCGGATCGCCTCGAGTACGGCCATATGTTCGGCCTGCACGAGCCGCTGCCGCTCCACCGTTTTCACGAGCGAAAGATTGCGCGACAGATTCATGCTGAACAGAATCTGTTCTTCGATGAACGACATCACCGTGATGAAAAACGGGTTCTTCGAGGCGCGCGCCACCGCGAGGTGGAACATGAAATCGTCCTGCGCGCCGATGCCCCGGGTTTCGATGATGCGTTCCAGCTGGTCCCACGCATGCTGGATCGCGGCGATGTCGTCCGCATCGGCTTTGAGCGCCGCCTGTTCGGCCGCACCCGCTTCGGTCACGATGCGAAATTCATAACAGCGGCGGATGTCGGACAGCGTTTCGAGTGGCGCAAATCGCCGCACATCCGGGTCCGGGCGCCGTGCGACCGTGGTGCCCGAACCGTGCCGCGTCATGATGATCCCGTCCGCCCGCAAGCGCGCCAAGGCCTCGCGCACGGTGGGCCGCGACGTCGCAAAGCGTTCGGCCAGCGCATGCTCGGTAGGCAGCCGCTCGCCTTCCTTGTACTCGCCTTCAAGAATGCGATTGAGGATGTCGCCGTAGATCTTGTCGGGCAAGCCCGTCGTTTTGCGCTCGTTCATCAGCGGTGCGGAAGCAGCTTGTCTGAGTAGGTCCTGATTGTAAGGCAAACCTGACCCTATCTTGATTTGATAGATGCGCCCCGGCTTCACAGGAATCCCGCAAACGCCTTCTGCACGGTGTTTGCCGGGCGAGGCGCCGCTATCGCAAAATTTGACAAGTGTTTGATTTACATCCTGACAGGATGCACCTTTTTCAGCGATCATTTAAGCTGGCGTCGGTAATAAATCCACAATGAGCCCGGTCGTGCGCAATGGCCGCGGCATCCCAATCCTTCAGACGCGGAGTCGATATGTACACACGCATCCTCGTAGCGGTCGACGGCAGCCACACCTCGCGCCGCGCATTCGAAGCAGCGCTCGCACTGGCGAAATCCACCGGCGCTGTCATGCAGCCGCTCTACGTCGTTGAAAACACACCGATGTATTTCGAAGCGCCCGGTTATGATCCGTCCATTCTGCGCAACCGCCTCGTCGAAGAAGGCAAGGAACTCTGCACGGAATTCGCCCAGGCCATGGCAGCGCAAGGCGTCAAGGGGGAGCTCATCGTGGGCGAAGCCTCCTCGCTCGACGACGTTTCGGTGGTCGTGCTAAAAGCGGCCGCCGACTTCAACGCCGATCTGCTGGTGATGGGCACGCATGGCCGGCGCGGTTTTCAGCGCCTGATTCTCGGCAGCGTCGCAGAGCGCTGCGTGCGTCAGGCGACCTTGCCTGTCCTGCTGATCCCCTCCGCGGCCGGCAAGGTCGGTGAAGACGCCTGAACACCTGGCGAGACACATTGCAAGTGCGTGTGCGTGCCGCATTGGGCGGCACACGCAGCGCTATATCTCCAGAATCAGAGAACAGCACGCATCTCCACGATGCGTAGCAGTCCATAACCACAAGCAGGAACGCGAGCGTGACCTCGCTCAAGATGCCTAACTGCGCGAACGCGTCATTTTGCCGCTAAACGGGGGGCATGGGCGGTGGGACAATCAGTTGTTACTCTGACAAATGGTTGCAGAACATGCTTACTCCTACCGCTGTGACTCGCTCCACCGGCATCGCCGATTCCACTCCGATCCCGTCGCCGGCGCGTGGCGGCCGTCGTGCCGCGCCGGTGAGGGCGACGGCGCGCACCGCCGCTCGTTGCTCGAGTTGTTCGATGCGGGCGCTCTGCATGCCGCAAGGCTTGTCGGCCGACGAACTCACGAAACTCGAAGCGCTCATTTGCAGCGCGCGCTCGGTGCAGCGCGGCGAAGCGCTGTATCGCAGCGGCGACCGCTTCGACAATATTTACGCCGTGCGTTCCGGCTCCATGAAAACCGTCATGGCCCACCGTGACGGCCGCGAACAGGTCACAGGCTTGCGCCTCGCCGGCGAAGCGCTCGGCCTCGACGGTATCAGCGAAGACGTGCATGCATGCAGCGCCGTCGCGCTTGAAGACAGCACCGTGTGTATCGTTCCCTACCCCGCCCTCAAATCCCTGTGCCGTGAAATCAGTTCGATGCAGGACCGCCTGCACAAACTGCTGGGCGAACAGATCGTCCGCGAAGCCGCGCAGATGATGGTGCTCGGCTCCCTTTCAGCCGACGAGCGCGTGGCGGCATTTCTGCTCGACGTGTCGGAGCGCAACGCGCAACGCGGCTATTCGTCGGCGGAATTCAATTTGCGCATGACACGCGAGGACATGGGCAGCTACCTCGGCACGACGCTCGAAACCGTGAGCCGCACCCTGTCAAGATTTCAAAAGCGCGGCCTGATCGACACACAAGGCAAACACATCCGGATCGTCGATCTGGAAGGCTTGCAGAAGGTGTAAGCCGTACGCGGAGGACCTGGCCCGCGCCGCCACGTCCCCGGCCACCTGCTTTTTAGCGCGCATTCGTCTTGGCATGGCTCCTGCGACCGGGTAAAGTCTTTAGTCCGTCCCCCGCAAGGAGACTTGGCGAAATGAATCGCGACCCCGCCCCGCATCACCCGCTCGTCCAGCGTCTGATCGACGCGCGTCAGATTACCGACGCATTGTTTGCCATCGTCAAACCCGAATTTCTGTACGACCGGCCGATCCGTGAGCGCCACCGGATCGTGTTTTACGTCGGCCATCTGGAGGCTTTCGATCGTAATCTTTTCGATCAACGCCTGTGCGATCTGCCGGCATTCGATCCACACCTCGACCAGCTCTTCGCTTTCGGCATCGATCCTGTCGACGGTGGCTTTCCGACCGATCAACCCAGCGACTGGCCCTCACTCGACGCCGTGCGCGCCTACGGGTTGCGCGCCCGCGAGCAGATCGACCGCGAACTCGACGCACTGAGCGACTCCGCACGCGTTGGCCGCAAGGGCGCCCATGCCGACGCGTCCGAGCAGTTGCTGAACGTCGCGATCGAGCATCGGCTGATGCACGCTGAAACGCTCGCGTACATGCTGCATCAGTTGCCGCTTGCACAGAAGGTCGCCGGGTTGCGGGAGCCGGTGCTCACGCGTGCCGAACCGCGGCAGGCGTTGTCGTCGACGGTCAGCGTGCCGGCGGGCGCAACGGTGCTCGGCATGTCGCGCGAGAGCGGCCAGTTCGGCTGGGACAATGAGTTCGGCGAAAAGCGCGTCGACGTGCCCGCGTTCGAGATCGACCGTCATATGGTGACGAACGGTGCGTTCCGCGAGTTTATCGAGGCGGGTGGCTATCGCGAACCAAAGTGGTGGACGGACAAGGATTGGGCCTGGAAAGAAGCCGAACATATCGAGCATCCCGCCTGCTGGTCGCAGCCAACCGGGAGCGATCGGAACAGCGTATGGATGCTGCGCACGATGTTCGACGAAGTGCCGCTGCCGCTCGACTGGCCGGCGTACGTGAGCCACGCCGAAGCCAGCGCCTACGCGCGCTGGGCCGGTAAGGCGCTACCCAGCGAAGCGCAGTGGCAACGCGCGGCACATGGTGCACCGCATGCCGCATCAGGAAATTTCGATTTTCGCAGCTGGGACCCGCAGCCGGTCGACGCCTATCCGGACAACGTCAGCGCGTTCGGCGTGGAAGGTCAATTCGGCAATGGCTGGGAGTGGACTTCCACGGTGTTCGACGCATTGCCGGGCTTTGAAGCGTTTCCGTTTTATCCGGGCTACTCCGCGAACTTTTTCGACGGGCAGCATTACGTGATCAAAGGCGGTTCACCACGCACCGCGCAATGTATGTTGCGACCGGCTTTCCGCAACTGGTTTCAACCGCACTACCAATACGTGTATGCGGGGTTCCGGTGTGTGAAGGCGTGACGAATAAAGCATAAGCTGATGCCCAAAATCACTTGTCGCTTGAGTCCCCAAAGATCAGTACGCCGCAAGGGCTCGCTTTCTTCAGACGGTTGCTGAGCGCCCAGGCAGCAATGCTTGGGCGGCACGCTATCTTCCGGGCATCGGCTGTCTACGGATACGGTAAACGGCAAGCATGCTTTCTGCTTTCGCGGGACGGAATTCGGCCGGATTCAGGGACATTTCGAAAAATTCCTCTATGACCACAACTCTGTTTTTTCATTAATTGAACGGATGGTTATTATCAGGTGTCGCATATCGGACACGATCTGTATTTCAACTTTTTACGTTACTGTTTTGCGCGATTAGTCTCCCTGCATGAGGATTGACGTCCAACGCAGGAGATGAGATGAAACGCACCGCCTTTTCGACGATTTCGCTGGCTGCGCTCGCATCCGCCGGCGCCGCGCATGCCCAAAGCAGCGTGACCTTGTACGGCGCGATCGACACGTCACTGACCTACGTGCACAACGCACAGGGCAACAAGAATCTCTGGGCTCTCGGTAACAGTAGTGCAGGCAATCTGTCGGGTACACGTTGGGGCCTCAAGGGAACGGAAGATCTTGGCGCCGGCCTGAAGGCCATCTTCCAGGTCGAAAACGGTTTCGATCCGAGCGCCGGCAAACTGGGGCAAGGAGCCGGCTATTCGGGCGGCAGGCCTACGTTGGCTTGACAAGCGATTCGCTGGGTTCCGTGACGCTCGGCCGCCAGTACGATCCGCTGATCGATCTCGTACAGGGCATCACCGAGGACAACTATTTCGGCAGCGCATTCGCGACCGCGGGCGACGTCGACAACTACGACAACAGCTTCCGCGTGAACAACGCGGTCAAGTACACGTCGCCGGTCTGGTCGGGTCTGCAGTTTGAAGCGATGTACTCGTTCGGCGGCATCGCGGGCAGCACTGGCTCGGAGCAATCGTATTCGGCGGCGGCCGCCTATAACAATGGCCCGATCGCCCTCGCCGCCGATTACTTCTATGCAGCAAACAGTCCAGCGTCGGCGGGCCCACGCAGTCCGACAGCAGGTTGGTACGGATACGCTGGCACCGGCACGCAGGAAATGGTCAACCTCGGCCTGCGTCACAAGTTCTAGAAAACCCAGCACTTGCTACCACCGCGGCGATCGGCGGCTACGACCCATGCGCGGTCGCCGATTGCGGCTCGAGAACCAATTTGTACTTCAATCCGCTGTCATGCGAAGACGACGGAGTAGTTCCGCCCCAGCTGGCGTCACCCGAAATCTGCCATCGTCGAAAGCCGTAGGCACAATTTCGACGAGCCTCGCTTCTTGAAGAGCGATTGCATCTGGATCACCAGGTGCGACCTGGTTGGGCGCATCGAGCAGTAGAAACAGAATCGCGATCTCATGATGACTCAGCAGCGATTTCATCATCGACCTCAGGCATACACGAGTACTAGACAGGGCGCGCATCGGCGCGACGAACAACTCGGGTTTCGAATGACTTACACGTCGCGGCGAATCCGACGTGGCTCCCGTCAGAACGCTATTCATCGGCGTTACGGAGCCCGTCTAACTACGTTTATGAAGTTTGGTTTGGCATTAGCGGGCCGCGATCGATACTGATGTGTTCAGGCACTTCGCTTTGCGGAATCATGTCGCCGGAATTAGATGGCGGCGGACCGGACCGTCTGCTTGATCGCTGGCATGCTCTCCCAGCCTATACCGACGTCGCTCGAAATTTATTCCAGCTTCGAACTGAAGAATCTACCAGGAACCGCAGAGACTTCTCGGCGATGTTCATGTTCGCCTCCTTCCATTTCTGCCGCAGCTCACGACGATCGGCTGTCGGTAGCGGAACCCTGCGACCTGTCGATCGTGCTGCGTACCCTTAGCTAACCACGCCAGCGTCCGCTTTATTCCCGAGCCTCGAACGTGGCGGCATGCCGCGATTTCCAGCGCGCCTGTGCAACTTGCCCGAGTTTTTGCGAGCTTTCTTGATCAGAGCCGAACCGGTCCAGATGCGGCTTCCTGTTGGACGGACGGTCGAATAGCGGGAATGAAGGTGCGTCGTTTCAAGTGCAACAGTGAGATCAAGGGAAACCGAAGTGCAATCAATTGAGCCAATGCGACCAGTTCGTTGATTGGTGTGGCTTTTGGCCACCCAGGCGCTTGCATCTTTAGTTCGATTGAAACGGTATTCGGCAGCCTCGACTAAACCGCCGCGCGCTGTCTGGCGCAAGGAGAGGCCCGCGGCAGACAGCGTGTTTCGCCGGATCGGCTAGAACATCGTGTTGTCGTTGGCCGACTGCTCGGGCACCGGTTGAATCACATCCCAGTGCTCGGCGATCCTGCCGTGCTCGACGCGGAAGATATCCACGATGGCGTTGCCGCGGTCTTGCGGGTTGCTGGTCGAGTGAACATGCAGAAAGACGAGATCGCCGTCGGTCGCACTGCGCACGATGGTCGAACGGGCATCGGGGGCATGCTTGAAGTATTCGGTAAAGAAGCTGATGAACGGCGCGGACCCGGTGGGCACATGCGGATTGTGCTGGATGTAATTCGGTGCGAGCACGGTGCTAGCAGTCGTAAGATCGTGCCTGTTGAACACCGCATCGTAGAAGTTCACGACTAGCGCGCGGTTGCGCTCTTCCTGGCCAATATCGCGAGCGGCCGGATGAGCCGGCGCGACGCTATCTTCGGCGCGGGCCACATGGCTTGCGATCAGCACAAAGAAAGCAGCGGTGGTTGCCACGCGCTGGAGCAAGGAGGTTCTGTTTGGCATGACGGTCCCCTTCTTTTCGTTGAAAGCCGGCGGCTGCAAGGACTTTAGCATCCGCAGGTGAAAGCGACGAGACGGATCTTGCCGACGCATCGGCGCTTGCGCACCGAATCGCTTGCTGCATTGCAATTCCGCATTGGCGGCTTGTAGCCAATCGACACCGGGACGCCCTCAGACATTCGCGACTTCGCAAGCCTGGCGAACTGAGGCAATGGGAATAAATCTCCAATCGGGCAGGTACTCCCCGCTGAAGGCGCCGGTTTCTTCCCAGGCGATCCGGCCGCTCAGTTTGCTGATTCGCTTGCGAGGATCCGATGTCGTCACAGCCCCCATCCAATGCGTCACGTCGCAGGGCTTTGAGGTGCATGACCTATGGCGGACTTGGAACGCTGTTCGCGCTTTCCGGCGACGAAAGCTCGGAAGTTCACGATTCAGCAACTGCAGACGCTTCAAGGAGATCATCGTGAAAAATCATTCGCTACCGAAATCCGTACTTGCGGTCGTGTTCTGCCTGGTAGCGTCTGGAGCCACAGTCACGGCTAGGCTGCGGGAATATCCGGCGACGAAATAGCGTCTACTCATTGCATATCCCAGAACGGGCCGGTCTCACGTTTTCTGCACCTTAAGGAGTTTGATATGAAAAGCGTTTTCGACAGAGCGAGCACGCCGCAAGCACTAATGGCATTGCGAGGACTCCTGCTAGCGATATCGTGTATCGCCGCGGGCAGCGTCGCGGCGCAAGGTCTCGCCCCATATGACGATATCAACTCGCCTGAAAACAGCACCCGGTTGATGCCGCAGGCTGCACGCGGGAGCGAGTATCCCACCCACGGTGATCGGCAGGCCGGAGAGCTGAATCTGAATCCGACGGATCCGCGCGCGCAACTCGCCAATGGTTTGCCGAACAATGCGCAGTCTGGTGGATATGGATCGCCACTAGCCGGCGTGAGGACCTATGTCGTGCCGCCGAAGAATTGATGGCCGAGACGAGTCGGCCTGGTGCACGATGTACAGCGAATGCCTGGCTGCATTGAATCGTGACACGGTAGTCAGGTGTTACCGCGGGCGATGATTGTGCAACGTAAAACGCAGCGTCCGGGCGAGGGTGCCACATCGCCGCACCGCCCCGCACGACAACGAGCTTTCTGTCGTTCAAATTGGTCCGCACGTCATGTGCGGACCATGTCATTGCGATGGAACCAGATGGCATGACAGAGCGTCACGGAAACGCCGGAATTGTCGGGTCCGTTCCCTCGATGCAACCGACCGGGAATAGCACGCTGCACCGCGGGTTGGTGCTGATGCTTGCACTCCTGATGATTGCGCATGTCGCAGACGCGTTGAAACAGAAGTTCGTCGACCGCGACTGCGTTGCTGGACGCATGGGAATAAGCGGCGCCCACTCCCGGTATACCGTAGTGTGAGCGCGCTTGATGAAGACCGTGGCGTTCCATCCTCTCGCATTGAAGCAAGCAGAGAAAAGGGGGAACGCGGTGTCCAACGTTCTCGAGCACTGGATTCCGGTGTGTTGCGATGCATACGACGAGAATGTGTTTATGCCGTGCATCAAGGAATCCTTGTAGCAAAGAACGGCGGCTTTGCTTCGGGCCTGTCTCCGACGGCAAGACCTCTACGGCGCATGTGGCCCGACGGAACCCGGTTGAGTTTTCCGCGCACTTTCATGATGCAGAACCAGCAACTTCCTGTTACTTAAATTGGAGTCCAAAGTGAATAAGCGAACCCTGATTTTCTCCCTGATTTTAGCTGCGGCAGCGAGCATCGCGATCAACGCGCAGGCTCAAGAAAAGACCCGGGCGCAGGTGCGGCAGGAGTTGATTGAAGCCAAACGCAACGGTCTGAATTTTGTGAGTGACACGTCGTACCCGGACGTTGCACCGATCTTTGAACAGCAGGCCGCGCAGCTCAAGCAGCAAAACAGCGACAGTGGGATGGGTGTCGCAACGACAGGCACAAGCGATGCCGGCCACATCAAACGGAAGACGCCTCCTTCAGATCCGTCAGCCTGCGTTGGACCTGTCAGCTTCTGCACTCTTTATTCCGGCTCTTGAGCCACACGTCAACGTGCTTCACTAGTTCCCCCGCAAACCGGGGTCTTTGTTGGAAGGAGTCGCAATCATGAAAAAGCTCACCCTGTTGGCACTGACGCTCAGTGCGGCCGTCATCTCCACATCGACTTTTGCGCAGTCCGCGTCCGTCCCGCTCACCAGAGCGCAGGTACGCGCCGACCTCATCAAGCTCGAACAGGCTGGATACAATCCGTCGACCAGCGATGACGCGACCTATCCTACCGATATCCAGGCTGCGGAGGCGAAAGTAGCCGCCCAGGACGCTAAACAGCAAGCCGCCACACCCCAGCAGCAAAAAAGCGACAGTGGCATGGGCGCCGAAATGAAAGGCACGAGCGATTCTGGCCACAAAAAACAGGATATGCATCCCTCAAATCCGTCGACCTGCGTCGGACCTGCCAGCTTCTGCGATATTTTTTTCGGCTCTTGAGACACACGCCACCGTGCTACGCCAGAAGTGGTTTCATAAACGCCCCGTGTTAACTTCTCGTGTGCCGTGTTAGCTTGCCTGGCATGGCACGACGAGAATCATCAGAACTTTATCGTAAGCTGCGGGGACCCCACGCCCACGGCCACGGCCAGCCAGTCAAGCGGCAGAAAATGGGGACCTGAACAGGGACGTTTAACCTCGACTGCGGCATGCAAGTAACGCCCTGACGTCGAATATTGAAGTGCCGAAGTCAGTGCGCGACGCCGAAAAATGCTTCCGCACCTTCGGCCGGCGTGAGTCCCACTCTGAAATATCCCTCAAGCCGTTCAGCCATCACGTCGTTCATGATGAAGGGCGGGCAGAGGAAGCCGACCGAAACGGCATGGTCGTACCATGCCAACATCCATGCGCGCAGACCCGCTTCGTCCTGCGAAAATTCATTGGATAGGTCTTCAGCCATGTACTGCCTCCTTCGCCATTGTCTCGCCGTTCTGTGGCAACACGGCGGTGCTCATCGCAGGACGAGCGTCTCTGGGCGGAAACACATGCCAGATTCCGTCGCTGTGGCGAAAGAAAAACAGCGCGAGCGAACCGCCCGGCCGTTGCACTTCGACGCACACACGACGAGTCCGGCCAGATCGTGACCGATGTATCGACAGCACGCGGACCGACTGGCGGCATTCCGTGCCAAGCAGTTTTCCAACGATCCCACGCAACGATTTTTCAGCCACGATGTCTGCACTCCATGATGCAAGTGAAGTCATCGTAAGGTCCTGGAAGCGGCGGTTCCGTCGGGAGCGCCGGATAGTTCATTAAGGAACGGCTGATTCGCATGTCAGGATTCCCCTAATCCAACCGCTGCGCCGATTAATACAGCTTCATTTTTTCGGCGGCGAGGCGGTGTCTGATCGCATGGCGGTCAGTTCAGACTACCGTTACGCCGAATC
Organism: Paraburkholderia nemoris; assembly: GCF_905221015.1. NCBI lineage: Bacteria > Pseudomonadati > Pseudomonadota > Betaproteobacteria > Burkholderiales > Burkholderiaceae > Paraburkholderia > Paraburkholderia nemoris. The sequence continues at coordinate 71,071 of NZ_CAJNBO010000010.1, forward strand.
GACAGAGAAAACACAGGCAACGTATAGGGATTTCCTGACACGAAGTTCAGCATCGACCGGCCCTTCTTTCTTGATGTCCTGACAGCGCTGCGATAACTATCCACATAGGATGAAGACTCGTCAATCGTCCTGTTGCTGAGCGTGGCTATGGTTCCGTATCTGTCTGAGCGAGAAAACGCGGTTGAGCATATCAACGCGAAGTGCATCCACCTGTTCGATCTGTGGTGCGAAAGCCGAAGCGTCGTGCCGCTGACGTATCTGCTAAAAGGCTGGCCACTGACGAACAGCGATCCCGAGGCCATCCGGCGCCTCGGCAACGCGCTGCGCGATCTCAGACGACACCATCTGCTTGACGCCAACGGCGCGTCATTTCAGGAACTCTGCGAGTTATCGGATTGCGTCGAAGACCTGCTTGTTCTGTCGGCCATGACAACGTGGGCGATAAACAGCGGGTAGCGTGAACGTGGAGATCGAACCCGCGTAACGCGACTGGTATGGGGGAAATAGCGTGCAGTTAAACGAAATCAGTGACGAAGAGTGGCTTCTGCTGGCGCCCGTTCTGTCGGATGACGTCATCGTTCATGGGCAGCGCGGCCGGCCTCGCGCGCAAGTTCGTCTGGTGGCGAATGCCGTGCTGTGGGTACTGGTGACCGGCGAACCCTGGTCCAGGTTGCCGAACATCTATCCGTCGGTGCCGACGTGCCGGTCACGCTTCGAAAAGTGGCGCAGGACCGGCGCCCTTGCGCAAATGCACGGGCTTCTTTCGAGCCGCGGCCGCACGTTCCGTTGCGGTCCGGATGGCCGGTTGGAACCGCAGCACGTCCAGCCGCGCTCCATCGACCGTCAATCCAAGGACGAGGGCCTTCGCAAGGTGTTCTGGACAAGTCAGGCGTCGTGGCAAATGCCGCATGGCGCACGCCAGCCCCCCCATACCGTGGATACGTTCACTCAAGTCGCCCAGCAGCTCCAGGATTCTTCGCCTGTTGCGCCTGATCGCGTCGAATCCCGCCCTTCGATGAACGCCCCTCAATCCATCCACCGGCCTGCCTCGCCATGGATGGGCCTCGCCTCACAAGGCAAGCGCGAATCCGACCCGCGTGGCTACGTCATCTACGTTGCGGCCGACCGGGTAGCGAACGCCCGGTTCCGTGGATGGGCCGAGATCGCGAGGGACGCGCGGCGGGTCGCCCGTTCCGGGCTTATCGGTCCGAGCTTCACGAACTTCGAGGCTGCGCAGCAGTACGCGCTCGAATGGGCCCGGCGGTGGATCGACGAGGAAAGCGATGTCGAAAGAGATGATGTCAACGCCGAGAAGTGCGATTCGTGGCAACGGAAAGTCCGATCCGGGTGAGCAACACATCGGCGGCGTGCAGTAGATTTTTTCCTCAGTGATTTGCGCTCGTCACCAGTTGCAGCGGCGTTTCAATGGTCCGCGACAATTCGCTCTGCTTTCTATGCTCACTGACCGCCTTCAATGCCACGTCGACGCCGAACACAGCTTGCCGATCGGCAAACTGGTTCATCGTCGCGAGCACGCGGCCGTCGAGGAGCAGCGGTTTGATCGCGTCGCTTCCGTTGTACCCGGTGACGTAGACGCCGCCGGTTCTCCCCGCATCGCGAACGGCATCAACGGCCCCCATCGCCATGTTGTCGTTGCCGCAAATCAACGCTCGGATCTGCGGATAGTCTCCCAACATCTTCGACGCAACGTCCCGCCCTTTCCCATAGTCCCAGTCGCCTGCCTGGATAGCGACGATCTTCATGCCGGCCGCGTTCATTGCCTCCTTGCTGCCGGCCGTGCGTTGCTGCGCATTGCGGTCGGCGGAAATGCCTTCGATGATTCCGACCTGATCCCCCGCCTTGAGCCGCCCGCCAAGATAATCGCCCACCTGCTTCGCGCCGTTGCGATTATTCGGACCGACGAAGGGCACGGAGATATGGGCGGCATCCTGCGACGCGTCGTCGAGCGGGTTATCTATAGTGATCGTGATGATGCCGGCCTTGATCCCCCGCGCCACGACCGCTGTCAGCGCCTTCGAGTCAGTCGGCGCGATGACGATCGCGTTCATTCTCGCTTTGATCAATTCATCCACCATCCGGATCTGCGCGGCAGTGTCGTGCTCCGTTGCCGTGCCGCGAACGGTCAACGCGAACTGCGACGCGAAGTGCTTCTGATAGTTCTGCGCAGCGTTCGCCATTGCTACCGTGAACGGATCAGTCATCGACTTCAACACGAGGGCGATCTTCAGCTTGCCGCCCTGCATGGCATCGACACGAGCCGTACCTGTCAGGCCTGCCGCAGCGAGCGTGCCGGCAACCAGCACGCGGCGGCGCATTCTCTGCGTCATCGATTTTCTCTCCTTGTGCATTCACACAGACGACGGCTCAAACCACCGCGAACGCTGCCGTGTCCCGATCGCCGGCGCCCGTTAGCTGCCGCAAAACGGCAGCGATTTCGTCGAACAACGGCCGGCTGCCGATATCCTCGCTCAGGCAATTCTCTTTCAACGCCACCAGCTTCGCCACAATATCCGCTTCCTCAGCCGGCCAGTCGCATCGGTCGATCAACTCCTCGAGCAGACAACCATACGCCCTGACTTCCAGGCGCTGCAGCGCGGAGCGGAAGTCTCGATCATCAGTCGCATAGAAAGACGCCGCGCCAAAATCGCCCAGCAGCGCGCGGCCCTGCCCACCGTGCAGAATATTGTGCGCGTACAGATCGCCATGCATCACACCTTGCCGATGCAGATGACATGCTGCCGACGCCATGCCGTATGCAAGGCGTAACACCGAAGCCAACTCGAAGCGCGTGTCGGCATCGTAGATGTCACGCGTGCATGACTCGAGGCTCGGCGGTCCGGCAAGGTTTGTGAATTGCGAGTCGATCAGTTCCATCACCAGGCCATGCGTGCCCGCCGGATGGTCCTTCACCTTGCCCACCACCGGAATCAGATTCGGATGATCGCCGGCGCGAATGCAGGCTGCCATCTCGCAGTCCGGCAATCCATCGCTCGTCACCGCGCCCTTGAACAACTTGACGGCCACAGGCCTGCTCGCATGTTCATGACGAGCAAGAAGCGCCGCGCGATAAATGACACCCGAGGCGCCCTCGCCTAACTGCTGTTCGAGTTTCAACTCATCCCATCGAATATCGGCACTCGGCGTATCGGTGAGTGCCGCCGTCTCCAGCGCTTCGCTAAACGGATTGCCGGCGAAAGCCAGCCAGGAAAGCCGTGGCAAGCGTAACAACCATGCAGGCAGTCCGCTGAGTTGATTCGCCGCGAGACGCAGCAGTTCGAGCCGCGAGCAGGCGGCCAATTCTTCGGGCAGTGTGCGCAACCGGTTGCCGGCCAGCATCAACTTCTGAAGTTGCGTGCACGCGCCGATCTCCGCAGGCAGTGTGTCGATCTCGTTGTCCGTGAGGATCAGCCAGCGCAGCAGCGGCGGCAGCGATTGACCCGACACCGTGCGAATGCGGTTCGCCTTGAAGCCGACCATGCTCAGCTGCGAACACTGCCCGAGGACTTCCGGCAATTCGGTGAAGGGGTTGTCAGACGCAAAAATGATGCGCAGCTTGCTCAACCGTGGCAAATCGTCGGGCAGCTTCGAGAGTGCATTGCCCGATAGGTCGAGAATTTCCAGCGTGTCCGCCAGATCGAAAATCTCGCGTGGAAATTCGCTCAACCCGCACGCCAGTTTGAGTCGGCGAGTACCCGCCAGGTGTCCGGCCCGCAGTTGTTCGAGGGTGGTTGTCACAGTCGTAGAGAAGAGTTCCGGTTGCCGGTGGGCGATGTGCCGAGGGTATCAATTCTACTGAGTCGCGGGCCGCGCGCGGAATTGGATAGCAAGATCCGGCGTGACCTCGGCGAGGACGAGGGTTAAGCTGTCAGGTATCGGAGCCATGGCAGAGCGAGTTCGCAGCTTCGCATGAAGCCATTTCAGTCTCCAGCCAGTCAGGAACCCAGCAAAGTGACATACGCATACAAGTTAATGAATTCGCCCGTGGGCGAACTGAAGCTCGTGGCAAACGGCAACCGGCTCGCCGCTATTTTGTGGGAGAACGACAAGCCGAACCGGGTGCGCCTGCCGGAAATGGTCGAGGCGGATGAACGCCCGATCCTGATCGAAACCGAGCGGCAATTGAACGAATATTTCGCTGGGGCGAGAGACCGGTTCGACCTCGAACTCGATTTTCAGGGGACGGACTTTCAGAAGAAAGTTTGGGCGGCGCTCCTGACGATTCCGTTCGGCGAAACGCGCAGCTACTCGGACATCGCTACGCAAATCGGAAACATCAACGCGGTGCGCGCCGTGGGCGCAGCGAACGGCAGAAATCCGATCTCGATCGTGGCGCCGTGTCATCGCGTGATCGGCGCGTCCGGCGATCTGACCGGCTTTGCCGGCGGACTGGCGAACAAGATGTTTCTTCTATCGCTGGAAGCCGGGCAGACTTCGCTGGAAGCAGCTGCGGATTCGAATGGCGCTGAGGCTGTCTGAGCGGCTGCGGCTGCGGCTTCAGGCGCGACTCCGGGAACGGTCGTCCGGGAAACGTCTGTGAAACCGGCACGCCCGGCGCCAAGCCGTGGGACCCAGCACTCGTTGTTCGGCAACTGAGCCCGTTCGAGGCCACAGCCGTGGCCTCAGGCGGTGGCGTTCACCGCCGCCTGAAGCACCACATCACCAATGCAACCAGGCCTCGCTCAAATATGCGCTCATCGGCTACGTCATTTCAATAATTCTTGAAATATGAAAACGACCAGGGTATCGTTCGACCATGGACTCGAACCTCGTTGTACGCGCCCTTGGCGCGCTCGCTCATGAATCGCGGTTGGCGATCTTCCGTTTGCTGGTCGTCGCTGGCCCTGATGGCATGGCCGCGGGTGAAATTGCGCAGCAGCTCGGACTTTCCCCATCAAGCCTCTCCTTCCACCTCAAAGACCTGTCACATGCCGAGTTGGTGACACCCCGGCAAGACGGGCGCTTCATCATCTATTCGGCGAATTTCGACGCGATGACGGGCCTGATCGCCTTCCTGACCGAAAACTGCTGCGCCGGCGCACCATGCGCCGCGAGCGAGCTCCCCGGCTGCCGCAAAAAATGAGCACCGCCAACACAGTGGCGCGCGGCGCACGGCCGGCGATTGGATTCTTCGAGCGCTACCTGACTGTCTGGGTAGCGCTGTGCATCGCAGGCGGCATCCTGGTCGGGCAACTGCTTCCGCAACTCTTCCAGGCGATCGGCCGCATGGAAGTTGCGCAGGTCAATCTTCCAGTTGGCGTGCTGATCTGGACGATGATCATTCCGATGCTGGTCAAGATCGATTTTGCCGCGATGACGCAGGTGAAAAGTCAGTGGCGCGGTATCGGCGTGACCTTGTTTGTGAACTGGTTCGTCAAACCGTTTTCGATGGCATTGCTCGGCTGGATTTTCATTCGGCACGTGTTCGCGCCATGGCTTCCTGCGAATCAACTCGACAGTTATATCGCCGGTCTCATTCTGCTGGCCGCCGCCCCCTGCACGGCGATGGTGTTCGTCTGGTCGCAACTCTGCAAGGGTGACCCGTATTTCACGCTGTCGCAAGTGGCGCTCAACGACGCCATCATGATCGTGGCATTCGCGCCGCTCGTCGCCCTCCTGCTGGGGTTGTCGGCGATTACGGTGCCATGGGACACGCTGATCGTTTCAGTCGGCTTGTACATCATCATCCCCGTCATCCTCGCCCAGTTTCTACGCCGCCATCTGCTCACCAAGGGCGATGCGTATTTCCAGCAGGCGGTCGCGCATCTCGCGCCCTATTCGATCAGCGCGTTGCTGGCAACCCTCGTCTTGCTGTTCGCCTTCCAGGGGCAGGCAATAGTCAAGGAACCCCTAGTCATCGCGATGCTCGCGGTGCCGATTCTGATTCAGGTGTTCTTCAATTCCGGCCTCGCCTATTTGCTCAATCGCCGGCTTGGCGTCGCGCATCGTGTTGCAGGTCCGTCCAGTCTGATCGGTGCAAGCAATTTCTTCGAGCTTGCGGTGGCCACGGCGATCAGCCTGTTTGGATTTCATTCGGGCGCGGCGCTTGCCACGGTGGTCGGTGTGCTGATCGAAGTGCCGGTGATGCTGTTAGTGGTCGGCGTCGTCAATCGTTCGCAGCACTGGTACGAGGCAAAAACACAGCGTTAAAGGACAAGGTGTATGAGCGTTACGATCTATCACAACCCCGATTGCGGCACCTCGCGCAATACGCTTGCAATGATTCGCAATGCCGGCATCGAGCCGGAGGTCATCGAGTATCTGAAGAACCCACCTGATCGGGCCACACTGAAGGACCTGATCGAACGCGCCGGGCTCACCGTGCGCGCCACACTGCGCGAGAAAGGCACGCCATATGCCGAACTCGGTCTCGCGGAGGTGTCCTTGAGCGATGAGCAATTGCTCGATGCGATGCTGGCGCATCCGATTCTCATCAATCGCCCCATTGTGGTCACCCCGCTCGGCGTGCGTTTATGCAGACCGTCCGAGCTTGTTCTCGATATCCTGCCCGCAGCGCAACAGGGGGCGTTTATCAAAGAGGACGGCGAGCCTGTGATTGACAGCGCGGGGCGGAGGGTTCGTTGATGTCCGGGAATCTGCCTAACATCAGCGCCCCACATTTCCACGCGCCGGATCTGCAAAAACTCGAACCGCACGCGATTTCGCAGCATGCCCCGCGAATTTTGCTGCTCTACGGGTCGTTGCGTCCCACTTCGTTCAGCAAACTGCTCACTCTCGAAGCCGAACGCATCCTGCGCCAATTCGGCGCTGAAACACGGGTCTTCGATCCGCACGGCTTGCCGATCACGGACAGCGTAGCGACCGACCATCCGAAGGTCGTCGAACTACGCAAACTGTCGGAATGGTCGGAGGGACAAGTGTGGTGCAGTCCGGAGCGTCACGGTACGCTCACTGCGGTGTTCAAGAATCAGATCGACTGGCTGCCGCTCGAAAGCGGGGGCGTGCGCCCCACGCAAGGACGCACGCTCGCGGTGATGCAGATATGCGGCGGTTCACAATCGTTCAACGCCGTCAACGCGTTGCGCGTGTTGGGCCGGTGGATGCGGATGCTGACGATCCCCAATCAGTCGTCGGTGCCGCAGGCGTATCAGGAATTCGACGCCGACGGCAGGATGAAACCCTCCGCCTACTACGATCGCGTTGTTGACGTGATGGAGGAGTTGTACAAGTTCACGTTGCTGGTGCGCGACCGTTCGGATTACCTGACCGATCGCTACAGCGAACGCAAGGAGGCGCATCCGGAACTGGCGAGCGCGTTGGCGGCCAACGCAATGGTTCATGAAGTAGCGAACGCCAATGCAAACAGCGACGACAGCGAAACAGAATAACGACGGCGGTACTCGGCAGTGCTAACCCTGGCGCTCACAGCGCATAAAGCTCCTATCCTTAAGATGCCCTTTGGGCACCAACCAGGAGGATGACATGCGCATGCTACTCAACGTACGTATTCCGCACGAACCGTTTAACACGCTAGTGCGCGATGGCACTGTCGGCGAAGTGATAGGGCGAATACTTGAAGACATCAAACCAGAAGCTGCCTACTTCACCGAGCAGAACGGAACACGTGGCGCGGTACTCATCGTGAACCTCGATGAACCATCGGGAATTCCCGCACTCGCAGAACCATTTTTTCTGAAGCTCAACGCCGACTGCGAGTTTCGCGTCGTCATGTTGCCGCAGGACCTCATGAAAGCCGGACTGGAGAATCTCGGCTCAAAATGGAAGTAGCGCATACGTTCGTATCAAACGATGGACTTGCCGTCTGCGGTTCATAAGACGCACCCCAGACGGCAGCGCACGCAAAGGCGCAGATGTGTGTTCCGCTCACCCGAGTTCGAATGACGTCACGCCAAATACGCGTTCGATTTGAATAGCAGGCGGGTCCTGCGTATACATCCGCGCGGTTTCAAAGACGCTTGTCATGCCATGCCGTTCCGTCAGCGCGATGGCAGCGGCATTAGTCTCCGGCACATCGAGGACGATGACCTCGCCCGGCATGCGCGCCACCAACGCATCGAACAGATCGCTCGCGATCTCGTCGCTATCGGCGAAGAGCGGACCGATCTTGCACCCCGTTCTGCAACGACGCACTACGCCGTAGCCTGCAATCTGACCGTCACGAACTGCGACTAGAGCCGTGGCGTCACGCTGGCCGAGCCATGTCGCGAGAAAATGCTCACGCACGGCGGGAAAGCACTGGTGATCGTAGTCAAGCAGTCGTTCGAACGGGAGCGCCGACGCATTCAAAATGTTCGAACGGACGTTCGAACCCGTCGCGTTTTGGGCCGATGCCTGAACGACACCCTGAAAGCGAATGTTGCGATACGCAAGCCGAAAGCCAGACTTTCTGTAATTCGCCTGTTGAGCGACGACGCCGTCCAATCCGACATTGCGCTTACCCAGATAGTCCATGCCATGCTGCCAGACGCGCATGCCGAAGCCTTTGCCGCGAAACGCCGGCTTCACGATATACAGGCCGATAAAGCCGAAGTGCTCGCCGTACGCGATCGCGGAAATGCAGGCAACCGGTTCGCCGCGCCACTCTCCGATAAAAAACCCGTTAGGGTCCCCGGCGCGAAAGCATTCGGCATCGTGCAGGCCGGGGTTCCATCCTTCCGCCGCGGCCCATTCGACCGCCAGCGCCACGTCGTCGGCCGACATGGTGCGCACGATAAAGTCACGGTGCTCGTCCGGGTTCATCACGATCACCTCCCCCACTGCGCCTGACGTCATTGATCTCATGCCGCTATCGCTGATCGCGATAAGGCTCTTCGGCAATGCGCGTCGGCGTGAAGTCGCCGTGCGCGCATTTTGCCTCTACCGCGTCATTGCCCGAAAATCACTCGGCGACATCTCGTACGCACGACGAAACGCGCGATTAAAATCCGACGCGCTATTAAAACCTACGCCATAAGCGATCTCGATGATCGCTTTCCCCGGATAACGATGCAGTTCATCGGCCGCCTCGCGCAGCCGCCGGTTGCGAATATAGGCGGCCAATCCGCCTTCGGGTTCGAAGAGACGATACAACGTGGGCCGCGAAAGTTGCGACGCGGCGAGCACGCTCTCCGGCGTGAGATCCGCCTGCCCCAGATTGGCTTCGATATAGCGGCGCGCCGTCGCGAACATGGCGGTGCGAGCGGCCGCACGTGCGTTGCCGGTCAGACGCGCCTCCTTGCCGAAGGCCGCCGCAATCAACAACGCACAGGTGCGCATCGCGCGATACGCTTCCTGCCCATTCATCTTGTGCAGGTTCTGGCTAAGATCTGCGAGATGGCCCGGAATCATGCGCGCGAGCGGCGAGTCGTATTCGATCGCGCTGCCATGAATCGACTCCGCTTCCGGCAAGACGGATTCCACCAGCGCACGCGGCAGGAAAAAAGCCTGCACACGGCACGCACTACGCACCATCTGCATCGGCTGATTCATATCCAGCGCGAGAATGCCCGGCCTCGTTTGCAGCGCTTTGCGCTTCGGATACAGGCCCGTTCCGGTCTCGATGCTGCCCTCCACGGCCACGTGAAACACAAACTGGCGGACCGAATCGGTGGAAATGCGCGCGACGGATCGCGCCTGCGAAACCGGGTCCGTGCGGCAATCCATGAACGTCAGATCGCCGGCCTTGTAGCTGTCGATCGTGCCGCTAAAGCCGTCGGCCCGTTGCCAGCGCGAGATCGGCACGTCGAGAAAGTGGCCGAGCCGGTCCCGCCACGCGGGCAGTTGCTCGCGTGGCGCTTCGCGGTGCGTATCAAAGTGGCTGTGAATGCACGCCGAGGGCGCAGCGTCCCCGGCCACGGAATCGGTCGTCAAAGCTTTCCCCTGCGCAGTCCTGTTCTCTGCGCATGATAGCCGCAGACGGCAGCGCTCAAAAGTTCGTGAAGAAGGCCCGGGCGGCGACCATACAGAACGACGCGACCAGTTCACCGTGATAGGCCTGAAGCACAGCCGAGGCGCCACCGTCGGTTGCACCGCCCGCTACGGCCTGATTCGCGAGTGTCGCCTTCGCACTTGCGAAACCCTGCTTGATGGGCGCGTACGGATCGTTGGGCCCGGAGATCGGAGAGTCCACGTCCAGCACGGACGTGAGCCCTGCCGGCACTTTGGCGTTCTGCCAGTAGGCCTGCTCGATGCGTGCGTTGAAGAAAAACACAGTGGGATCCGAGCCGCCGCCGCACAGCAGAACCGGCGCGCGCGGCAGCCAGTTGCGCAAGTCATTGCGCTTGAACGCCTGGCGCAGCGGATGCATCGGATTCGCCGCCGGCGTCAAGGCCACCGTGCTGTTGGGAAACGCGCCATCGGGATTGGCGGAAGCATCTTCCAGAAGACTCAGACGATAGGCGTTGCGCACGAGATTGGCGTTGCCGAATCCAGCAGCAAACACCGGCGTCAATGAGGGCGGAGTGAGGGGTGGCGAAGTCGGCGGCGTCATCGAAGCATATTGCGGCGCGGGTGGAACGCTGCTGAAGAGTTGCGTCGAGGGCAGTTTCCCTTTCGAAAATAGCGTATCGAGCGGCTGCAGGCTCGGCAGGAGATTCTCGATGCCCGGGGCATAGGCCGCTTCATAGAAGTCGCCGGGCTTGCGGTAGATGTTCTCGTAGGCATGCTGGTAGCCCGTCACGACCAAAGTCGTGAACAGTGTCGACCCCAGGTTCACCTCGCCTTCGATGAGCGCGTCCGCAGTGGCGGCAAGCGCATACGGACCCGATCCCGGCGCGGATGCCGTGACCTTGACGCCGGACGCCTGCAACGCACGATGCGTCGCCAACGCCACAAAGCCGCCTTGCGAATAGCCGGTGACGAAGAGCTTGCCGTTCTCGCGCGTCTTTCTCTCCGGCTTCGCTGCACTCAGTGCAGCCCGCGCCGCCCGCAACGAATCGATCACATCGGCGGATTGCTGGTCGGCGTTCAGGTAGGGATGGTACGTGAGGTCGGAGCCGGCATAGCCCGCGTAGTTAGTCGCCACCACGATATAGCCCTGGGCCGCATACATGGCAGCCACGCTGATGCCTTCTCCGGCGCCGTCGCCGTTGCCCGGATCGGTTTGGGTGATATCGGCGATGTTGTAGTTGCGGTACGCGGTCGTGCCGTGCGCGTAGAGCATGAGCGGACGCGGCCCGCTACATGCCGCCGACCGTCCACCCGGAATCATCACTGCGCCACTGGCAGTAGTGGGCTCGCCCGCGCCGCCGATGGTGCGGTAGCGGAAGGTCACGATCTCCACCCCGCAAGCGGGCGCGCCGGCGATCTGCTCAAGTTGCTGACCGGATGCGTTCGATGCAAGCAGTTTCGCAAACGCCGTGGCGCTGAGCCGTAGCGTGACGCGCTGTTCGAGTAGCTGGCCGCGGGCCTTGCATCCCTCATCGCACCCGGAGCCGGCTTGCACATAAGCACTGCCGCCCAACGTGAAACATGTCAGCAGCACAAGGGCCGCGTTCCGCATTGCTACAGGCATGTGAGGCTCCGTCTTGTTGGCTCTTGTTGGCTCTTGTTGGCGCTTGTTGGTATTGCGGCGATTGGGCTGCCTTACATACAGACTGAGGGGAGTATAGGTAAACAGATTGGCGCGCCGCCAGCCTCATCCTTCACGAATTTTGCAATCGAATGCTTCATGAGGTGTCCGGGCGCGAGAGCCGGTCGGCATAAAGAACGCCGACCCGACTCGCTGCTGGCTGGCTGGCGGGATCAGATCGCGGCTTGCGTCCACCTTTCAATGTGGATCCGCGCTTGCCGCTTACTTCCAGAGCGTGCGGCCGAAGAAGGTCAGTGTGCGGTCCCAGGCCTGCTGAGCCCAGACCGGATCGAACTGGGTCCTGGAGATGCGGCCCGGCCCGACTGCCGTTTCGTTCGCGAACGCGTGGTACGCAAGATAGCGATGGAACTCGACGTCGACATTGGCCGCGCTGAGCTTGGACTCCAGTGCATCGACCGTTTCAGCCGGGAAGAATTCGTCTTGCGTCGCCCAGTGACCGAGAACCGGAACCTTGATTTTCGATGCGTCGATGTACTCGAGCGGAGGGAAGCCGTACCACACCACCCCGGCCGACACTTCAGGAATATTGCATAGCGCGAGCAAAGTCAGCGCGCCGCCCATGCAATAGCCGGTCACGCCGACATTCGCCGAGTGCTGCTTCAGATACTGGACGGCGCCCCGCACGTCCTGCGTCGCGGCATCGCCGAAGTCGAGCGCGCTCAGCAAATGGTTCGCCTCCGCCTCCTCAACCGTCGACTTGCCGCGGAAGAGGTCGGGCACCAGCGCCAGATAGCCGGCCTGCGCGAGCCGGTCCGCCACGCCGCGAATCTGGTCGTTCAAGCCCCACCATTCCTGAATCACGACGATGGCAGGCGCGCCCTCCAGTTTCTGCGGCTTGGCCAGATAACCCTGAACGTCTTTGCCGTCAGGGCGGTTAAACGTGATCATCGATCCTGCAGTCCGTTGCATCAGTTGCTCCTCGAAGTAGCCGAAGCCGGTAGCATAGCGCCAGAGTGGCAGGTTCTGCGGGGCCCCCGGCAAGCCTGTCAATACGACCTGCGCGTCCCGACTTTGCGGCGATGAGCCTCTTCGTCACATCATTGCGATGCATGGTTCAGTTCCTTATTGAATTTGGCCAAAGCGGCCCCTCGAACCCATACTGCGGCTTACGCGTCGTTTCCGGTTCAGGCTACTCATGTTCGTCCTCGATCACCTTGATGGAATCCGCCGGTTCAGATTCCGCGGACGCTTCAAACCATCAGCGGTGCTCTCCCTCATCGCCTGTGCCCTATTGAGCCCGGCCTTTGGCAGCACCGGCGCGCCCGGCCCGTCGACCGTCCCCATCACCCATGTGCGCATTCTTCGCCTATCCGGGGATGTGGTGCGAGAGGGCCGCTGGGCCTTTCTTATCTCCGCGCTGAACCACACCGTAGCGGCCTACGGCCCGTACGTCATCGACGCCTATTTTTCACCGATGTCGGCCCAGCGCGAGATCGACGAGGTGATATCGGGCCGCCTGATCAACGTCATGGCGAGCGAGCCCGGACACGCGGAACTCGACGCCGCGGCGATTCCGGTGCCGATCCCCATCGACCGGGGCCTGCTCGGCTATCGCGTGGCGCTGATCAATCAGGGCGAGCAGGCGAAGCTCGACAGCGTCCACGACCTTCAGGGTCTTCGCACACTCAGCATTGGCCAGGGCCAGGGTTGGGGCGACGTCCCCATCTACCGCGCCGCCGGCGTTCCACTCGTCACCGCCAGCCGTTACGATCTGCTTTTCCCGATGCTGGCTGACCATCGCTTCGATATGTTCCCGCGCGGAGTAGTCGAGATCACACGTGAAATCAAGGCCTTTCAGCCGAGCTACCCCAATATGAGGATCGACTCCCACCTGCTGATCCGCTACCCGTACGCGCAGTTCTTCTATGTCAGCCAAAGCGAGCCGTTGCTGGCGAAGCGGATTCGCGACGGCCTCGAAGCCATGCTGAAGGATGGGAGTTTCGAGGCGTTATTCCGCGAACACTTCGCGCAAGGCATCGCCGATCTGCACCTCGAGCGCCGCGTGCTGATCGATTTGAAGAATCCCTTGCTCCCGTCATGGGTGCCTCTGGATCGCAAAGAACTCTGGCTCGACCCGTTCGACGGCAAGAAACGGAATTGATGCGCGGGACGATAGGCGTTAAGGATTTCCTGACCCAAAAATCAGGAAACCACCAGCCCATAGTCCGGACTACCTGACGGCAACACTCAAGCGGTGAGTTTAAAGTGGTTCTTTACATACCATCGCCGGATCCCCGTTATGAACGACTACTTTTTGCCGCGCGAGAAAACAGTCGAACGCATCGACGAGCTGTGCGTACGTCTATTCGAGCTTTGGTGTGAAGAAAGAAAACTGGTGCCGCTCGCCTATCTTTTGCACTGCTGGCCGTTGACCGGTCACGATACGGTTGTGGTCAAGCGTCTGGCTGATGCCATGTCGGATCTGTGCCAGTTCCAGGCAGCGAAACTCAGTGCTCGTGAGTCGACCCTGGTGCGCGAAATCATCGGCAACGCCCGCGAAATCATTGGCGAGCCATTGCCGCGTGGCGCCACTGCCGCGAACGGCGCGGGCGTTATGTGGGAGCGAGTGCGGCTCGCAAAGGCAGCGGGTCAAGTGCCGGCGTTCGCCGCAGCGGACTTCCTCGACGGCCCCTTATAGACCGCAATTCGGCGACGAGTGCAGAATACACAAACAAGAATCACAGCACTCGCGGGGAAATATGCTGGCGAATAGCGTTGGTTCACTCCTTGTCTCGCCCGGCCGATTCAGGCACAGCGTGGTTTTCCGGCTGCTGGCCACCGTGCTGCTATTCAGTTGCGCGGTCACGTTATTGCTCACCGCACTACAGCTTTATCGCGACTATAGCCGCGGCGTCGAACTGATCGAAACACGTTTATCAGACATTGACCGAAGCAATCGCGACAGCCTCGGCGAAGGTCTTTGGCAGCTCAACCGCACTGAACTTCAGCTTCAACTGAACGGCATCTTGCGGCTCGCCGACATGTGCGCCGCCGAGGTGCGCGAGACCGGCGCGAGCGCGACGCCACTGGTGGTGACGGCTGGCGAACGCAGGACAGGGGCCGTGATATCCCGCGAATTTCCCATCTTTTATCGCATCCACGGCGCCCCGCAGAAGATCGGCACCCTCTATGTGCAAGCGACGCTTGCCAATCTCTATCAGGCGTTAGCGCAAACCGCGCTGGTGATTCTGATCAGTCAGGCTACCTATACGTTCATCGTTGCGCTGTTCACCATCTACATCTTCTCGCGCCTCGTGACGCGGCATCTCGCCACGATTGCGCGGCTGGTCGGCGAATACGACTTCCGTGCGGCGCCGAAGCCGTTCGTCCTGCCGCGCCGCCAGCCGCGCTGGCCAGACGAGCTCGATCGCGTGGTCGCCGCGTTCAACAGCATGGGCGCGCGGCTGCATGACGCCTATCTCGCCGAGCGCGACGCCACTGCGCAGCGCGAAGCGCGGCACCTTGCCGAAGCCGCCAACCGGGCCAAGAGCGAATTCCTCGCGAACATGAGCCACGAACTGCGCACGCCGCTGAACGGCATTCTCGGCTATACGCAGATTTTGCTGCGCGACGGCAGCCAGAGCGAGCGCCAACGCAACGCGGTCGAAGTGATCCACCGTAGCGGCGAACATCTGCTGACGCTGATCGACGACACGCTCGATTTCGCGCGCATCGAAGCCGGCAAAATGCGCATCGAAATGGCCGACGTATCGCTGCCGGGCGTCCTCGATACGATCCGCGACATCATCAATGTGAAGGCTGAGCAAAAACGCCTGCGGTTCCTATGCGAGCTGGCCCCCGACCTGGGCTGCGCCGTGCGGGCAGACGAGCGCCGCCTACGCCAGGTGCTGCTCAATCTGCTGGCGAATGCGGTCAGATTCACGGACACAGGCTGTGTCAGCCTGCAAGTCAGCCGTGCGCCCTCGGGCGCCGTGCGCTTCTGCGTGCGTGACTCGGGAATCGGCATCGCGGCCGACAAGCTCGACGCGATTTTCGAGCCTTTCGAGCAGGCCGGCGGCCCCGAACGACGCGCCGGTGGCGCCGGACTCGGTCTTGCGATCAGCCAGCAATTCGTGCGCGCAATGGGTAGCGAAATCCACGCGGAAAGCACGCTCGCGCATGGGAGCGTCTTCTGGTTCGATCTCGCGCCGGCCGTCGCCGATGCGCCCTTAGCGCGCACCGATCCGGCGACGCCGGCCGCGCCGCGCGTGACGGGCTACACCGGTCCGCGCCGCAAAGTGCTGGTGATCGACGACGAGCCCGTCAATCGGGCGGTCCTGGTCGAGCTTCTGGATCAACTGGGCTTCGACACCATCGAGGCCGCGAGCGGCCATGAGGGACTCGCGAAGGCGCGCAGCGAGGCGCCGTCGCTCATCATGACCGACATTCTGATGCCGGAAATGGACGGGCTCGAAACAACGCGCAGATTGCGCCGGTTGCCGGGACACGGTGATATTCCGATCATCGCCGTGTCGGCGAATCCTTCCTGGAGCGATGCGAAACGAAGCACCGACGCAGGCGCGAATGCCTTCCTGCCCAAGCCGGTCGACTTCGAACGGCTGCAGGCCCATCTGGCGGATTTGCTGGCGCTGAAGTGGACCGACTCGCCAGCGCCCCGCTCGCAGCAAGCTGACGCATCGCACACGCACGCCCCCGTGTTGCCCGATGACGAACTCGACAACCTGCACCGCCTCGCCCGCCTGGGCGACATGCGTGCCATCGCCGAATGGACCGACAGGATGGCGGCCCTCGACGCGCGCAATCTGGTATTCACAACAGAGTTGCGTGCGCTCGTGAAAGGCTATCAGTCAAAGGCCATCCTGCTGCTCGCGGAGGAATATCTCGAGAGGAAGGCCAGCCATGAATGACACAACGAGCGCGGCAGAGCCGGCCACCATTCTGGTTGTGGATGACGCACCGATTAACATCGGTGTCGTGGCCGAAAGTCTCGAGGATAAGGGCTTTCGCGTGTTCGTTGCGCTCGACGGCGAGGAGGCGCTCGAACGGGCGCAATTTTCGCAGCCTGACCTGATCCTCCTCGACGTGAAAATGCCGGGCATAGACGGCTTCGAAACCTGTCGCCGGCTCAAGCGCAATGAGCTGACCCGCGAAATTCCGGTGATTTTCATGACGTCGCTCGCCGATCCCGACGACCTCGTCGAAGGGTTCTCGGCGGGTGGCATCGACTACGTCACCAAGCCGTTCCAGATCGCCGAAATGTTGGCGCGCATTCGCACCCACCTTGCGCTGCGCGCCATGCACAAGGCACTTCGGTCGCAGAACGAAAGTCTCTCGAGCGAGGTGGCGGTTCGCCAGCAGGCGCAAGAAGCCCTTTCTCGCGTGCGCGACGAACTCGAAGATCGCGTCGCCGAACGGACCGGACAGCTCGCGCGCGCCAATGCAAGCCTGCTGGTCGAAATCGACGAACGCATACGGACCGAAACGAAACTCGTGTCGAGCGAAGCGCGCTTTCGCACGATCGTCGAGACGAGCCCGGTGCCGTTGTGCATTACGTCCATGGACGATGGACAGGTCCTCTACATGAACGGGCCATTTCGCTGGCTGTTCGGTTTCGGCGTGGACGATTGCACCACCACCTACATGAGCGACTTCTATGTCGACCCGACGGAGCGCGACAAAGCGATCGAACTTCTGCGCCACGAAGGCGGGTTCACCAACAACGAAATCCAGTTCAAGAATTCGGAAGGCGAGCTCTTCTGGGCGGTAGCAACCGCTCGCATAGCGACGTTCGCCGACGCCCCGGCAATCTATGTCGGTCTCAACGACGTCACCGCGCGCAAACAGGCAGAAGAGAAATTGCGCGCCAGCGAAGCCAGTCTGGCGAACGCCCAGCGGCTGGCCAAACTTGGCGACTGGGAATGGACTGCGGCCGCCGGCGTGACGCACTGGTCGTATGAGATGTACCGGATCCTCGGTTTGGAGCCGAACGGCGTGCGGCCCAGCTATCGAACACTGCGCGCGGCGATTCATCCTGAGGACCGGGCCGCTGTGCGACGGGCCGTGCGCGCGGTGATCGCCGACCGGCAGCCGCATTTTCTCGATTGCCGCCTGACCGGTTCGGACGGCGAGCCACGCATCGTACAGCTTCACGCTGAAGCGGCGCACGAGGGGCCCGGCCATCCGCTCAAGCTGGTCGGTACGATTCAGGACATGACGGAACGCAAGCGGGTCGAACAGGAACTGCTCGAGTCGCGCGAGCGCCTGCGCGAGTTGTCCGCCTACATGGAGGCGGTTCGCGAAGAAGAACGAAAGTGGATCGCCATGGAAATTCACGACGAACTCGGGCAATTGCTGACCGCGCTGAAAATGGACGTGTCGTTATTGCGGATGCGGCTCGGTAGCGATTCGGAAGCAGCCAGAAAAACCGAGGACATGCGTGAACTGGTCGAGAAGACCATCTGGATGGTGCGCAATGTGGCCAGCCACCTCAGACCGGCTGCGCTAAACTTTGGCATCCTGTCGGCGCTCGAGTGGCTCGTGGACGACTTCGTTCGACGTAATCGCATGCCATGCCAGTTGTCGATTCATGGCAGCGAACCGGTTCTGCCGGATGCGCATGCAACGGCCGTGTTCCGCATCGCGCAGGCCTCGTTGACCAATGTTGCACGCCACGCCGACGCTTCGCGTGTCGACGTCACACTGAGCACAAGCAACGGCGCGTTGACACTCCATATCAGCGACAACGGATGCGGCTTCGATCTGCCCGCGGCGCGCCGGCGCTATTCCTACGGATTACTCGGCATGAGCGAACGCGCGCGCCTGATTGGCGGCACGTTGCAGATCGAAAGCACGCCCGGCGCGGGCACAACCGTCTCTATTCACATCCCGCTCAGGACTGAGAAAAGCACATGATAAAGATCCTCATTGCAGACGACCATGCGATCGTGCGAGGTGGGCTGAAGCAGATCATCGCGACCACCACCGATATGATCGTCGCCGACGAGGCGGCCGAAGGCGCCGAAGTACTCGAGAAACTACGCGCCCGCTGTCCCGACCTGTTGCTGCTCGACATGACCATGCCCGGCATCAGCGGCATCGACCTGATCCGGCGCATCAGGGCCGAGTACACCGCCCTGCCCGTGCTCGTGCTGAGCATTCACAACGAGGCCCAGGTCGTCTCGCGCGCGCTGCGCGCCGGCGCAACCGGCTACCTCACCAAAGACAGCGATCCGGAGATCCTGCTTGCCGCAATTCGCAAGCTGGCCGAAGGCGGGAGATTCATCGATCCGAAGCTGGTGGACTCGATGATCTTCGGCACTCACTCCGGCGACACGCCACCGCACGACATGCTGTCCGATCGCGAATTCCAGGTATTGCAAGCTTTAGCCGCTGGAAAGAGCATCAACGATATCGCTGAAGCGTTCGCGCTCAGCGCGAAGACTATCAGCACACATAAAATGCGCCTCATGCAAAAACTGGGGATCACTAATAATTCAGAATTGATTCGCTATGCGATCAGACACCACATTAGTACGGAATAAATTCAATTAAGGAAATCCCTACTCGAACATCAGGGTTGCCCGATGCCGAATTCGGTGACCGCCGATCGACAAATTTTTTTGATGTCCTTATGCTTGGCCAAAGCTTTTCGTTTATGATCACTCCGCAGTGAAGTTGGCGCTCTAAAAATAACCCTGTTCTGAGAAAACACGCTGCCCAATTGTTAAATCCTGGTATGTGGCAATAATGCGCGCAACCAGTACTGTAATCCGTAAAATTGACTGATTAACGTCTCTCAGGTTCTGGCATGCAATCCTCGGACGCCAGAGTCTTTCCGGCCGACACAATGTGTCGGCCTTTTTTTTGCCGATTACTTATTGAAATAGAAATCCGGCTGATTCCCAAGTCATTAATTCAATGGAGAAATTAATTCTTCCGCAAACCTTTGCCGAATTAAACCCTTTGCGAAAAATCGCCGTTGGACAGACCAGATAGCTGGCACTGCCACGCCAGACAGATCGAGGTGCCGGAATCGAGAGAAAGGATCATTAACTCTCTCGTATAAGATATCTGAAATATATTTGTATGAACAATAGACGGATGCCGGCAAACACCAGCCGTCGCAACCATCGTACTACCGGTGCTCGCGGTATCTAAAGGGGACCAGCCGCACGTTGTACGGCGCCATCGCTAGACTGATCCAGTTCCCTGGAAATCCCGTTGACCGATCGATTCGATACGATTTCGCCCTCGTTCTTTCGCGCGATATAACGCTCGATCCGCAGCCTCGACGATCTGATGCGCCGAACCCGTACCGGCCGAGCCGAAAACTGCGATCCCGATACTCACCGTCACGAAGTCGCCAAGCGAGGTCTCATTCCTGATATGCATCGAGCTGACGGCAGCCAGCATTTTCACCGCCACCAGACGTGCTCCGTCTTCGTCTGTCGCAGGCAGGATCGCGGCGAACTCTTCGCCACCATAACGTGCGAGCAGATCGCCACTGCGCGGCAGGGCCGCTTGCAAAGCGCTCGCCACCGCAGCGAGACACTTGTCTCCCGTTGGATGGCCGTAGCGGTCGTTTAACTTCTTGAAGTGGTCGATATCGATAAGCAGCAAGCCAAGCGGAAGCTGGTTGCGAGCCGCACGGTTCCATTCGAGTGAGAGCGTCTGATCGAAGCAACGACGATTCGCCGCATTGGTCAACGCGTCCGTGAGTGCGATCTTTTCGAGGCGGTCTCTGGCGTCGCGCAACTCATGCTGAGTCCGCACCAACCGGCTTTGCAAAGCTGCCGTTCGTATGGTGTGCACGACTAATGCGGTGAGTATGCCAACCGTCCCGACATAAAAATGTTCGCGCATCAGCGGAATACTCAACGCGAGCAATGCCAACGTATAAAAGATTGGACTACCGTTCTCGATGACAACGGCGAGCGGCCGCTTCTCCTCATCGACATCGGCTTCACTCTCTTGCGGTGAGCGCATCATGCACGCCACGCCCAATAGCAGAAAAGGAACGTCGATTATCACGTCGATCACTGCGTGACCGTCTGAAGAGGCGGCCCAACTGTTGTACACGCCGGCCACGATTGCATAGATCCACAAGTAGCCGCACAGGAGCTTGTAGAATCCGCGGTCTTTTTCTCGTGGCAACAGACGGAGACGCAGTGTCACCGCGACAGCAAGAACAATGTTCTCGACGTTGTAGGTCAGCAATAGGACCGAAGCCGAGATTGGCTCGAGCGCAGTGTCGGAAAACGGCACTACGGTAAAAATGGTGATGTAGGCAAGATAGGCGGTCAATGCCGCCTGGATTCCATCCATCCACACGAAGAGCGGGATTCGCTGTCTGCCTGAAACGGACGAGATGGCGAGGAGTATCGGCACGCCATAGAGAAAAAAACAGAAGTCGGAAAACCACGCAATGCCCACCGGCATCTGTTGGAACAGATCTTCCCAGGCGCTGAGACCAATGCCGCAAGTCCACAGAAACAGGCCGGCAGCGAGCAGAATCCACGGCGTGCGAGATTGCCGCTCGGCGGCGCGGGCGCGCCAACAGGCGGCCGCAAGCGCGAGCGACGGAGCAAGGATGAGAAACGGATAAGTAAGCAGCGTCGCCCGGGATCGAAACAGCATCAGGCAAACTGCGTGCGCGCCCAGGAAAGCCAAGGCGAACCATGCGAGATGTATCGATTTTGGCGAGCGGTCCAAGATTTCACCCCGAACTTGAGGAAGCCAGGTGAAAGCCATCGCGAAGCCGATGGCGGTTCAGCTTCTCTTGTGTAAGCCGACAACGTCGCTAATCTTAGCTGATGGTATGTCAGGCGAACACCTGAAAGTGATCAGGGTTCGCCCCCCTTCATTAAGCGCGGCAAATGGGCGGCCAATTCGGGCGCTTGCTTGAGTCGCAGTCGCAATGGTGGCTTGCTCAATCGCGGATCAACGGAGGTACGTTGGAACGCGCCAGAAATTGCGGGTCCCTACGCCACAGGGTCGCCTGCTCGAACGCATAACCCAATGCCAATAACCGTGCCTCGCTCCAGGCGGGTCCAACAAACGACAAACCGACCGGTAAGCCTCGCACTTGTCCGGCCGGCACGGTCAGATGCGGATAGCCGGCCACGGCGGCCGGCGTTGAAAAGCCGCCGTTACTGCTGTCGCCGTTGATAAAGTCGGTCAGCCATGCGGTCCCGCCGGTCGGCGCGACGATCGCATCCAGACCATGCTGAGCGAGTACGCGGTCCAAACCTTCGTCGCGAGATTGCGTGTGGCACGTTGCCAACGCGCGCTGATACGCATCACTATCGAGATCACCCAGCGCCTGAGCTTGCGTGAAGAGTTCCTGGCCGAAGTCAGGCTGCTCGAGATTGCGATGCGCGTTGTTGAAAGCCATCACATCGGCAAGATTGCGAACCTGTGCATGCGGCGCGAACGTATCGAGCCACAGCGGCAGATCGTGTTTGAATTCATGCAGCAATACAGAGAGTTCTTCCTTGTCATAACTGACTCGCGGCAAATCGACGGGATCGATCACGTCCGCGCCGAGCAGCCGCAGTTGCGCGATAGCCAGTTCGATCTGCTGGTCGACTTCGTCGTGGCCAGTGAAGAACTCTCGTGCGACACCAATCCGGGCGCCTTTTAACGCGTCCTTGTTCAACGCTCGCAGGTAGTCGTCCGGTGCGGGCGCCGCCGACGTTTGCGGATCGCGCGAGTCCATGCCGGCAATCGCCGAAAGCAGCAACGCCGCGTCGTGGACCGATCGGGTAATGGGACCGGGCGTGTCCTGTGTGTGTGAAATCGGAATGATGCCGTCACGGCTTATCCGCCCGACAGTGGGCTTGAGTCCGACCACCCCGCAGATCGATGCTGGCGACACAATCGACCCGTCTGTCTCCGTGCCGATCGCCATGGCCACCAACCCGGCGGCGACCGCTGCCGCGGAGCCGGAGCTCGATCCGCTCGTGTTGCGGTCCAACGCATAGGGGTTGCGCGTCAGGCCGCCGCGCGCGCTCCAGCCGCTAGTCGCGCGGGTGGAGCGGATGTTCGCCCATTCGCTCAAATTCGTCTTGCCGATAATGACCACGCCCGCTTCACGCAGGCGGCGCACGAGGTCGGCATCGCGGGTTGCGCGAACGCCGTCGAGCGCGAGCGAACCTGCCGTTGTTGCCATCCTGTCGCCGGTCGCGATGTTGTCCTTGATGACGACGGGCACACCATGCAACGGGCCGCGGCGCTTGCCCTCGCGGCGCTCGGCGTCCAGCGCGGCCGCGATCTGCATGGCGTCGGGATTCAGTTCGATCATGCTGCGCAACCGCGGGCCGCGCCGGTCGATCGCTTCGATGCGGCCTAGAGCGTGACGCAGGGCCTGCGTGGCGCTTGTCTCGCCGTCTGCGATTAACAGCGAGTGTCCGGCAGGCACCGATGTCGGCGAAGCGGCGCTGGCGCCTTTTGACAATAACCCTGCTGCCAGTAAGCCAACTGATTCAAAGAATCTGCGTCGTCGCATGGAGTAGTTTGAATTGACGTTTGTTGTAGCGTTCCGCGAGGCATGACACGTTGGCGAGGCGGTCCGAAGCTGGCGAGATTATCCCGCCAAAATTCTTTGAGATGTTCGCGCTCGGATCTTTCAAACTCACGCCGGGGCTCGTTGCAGGGTGACGCGAATCGCGCCTGAAACCCACATGAAGTCGACAAAGCGCGCGCCCTCTCCCAGCCGCTCACATCTTGTGTGTCGATAGGAAGATGCTGGTCTCGGTGCTCGCGATTCCGTCGATCAAGCGGATCGCACCGAGCACCCGATCGAAGTTCTCCAGCGAGTCCGCCCGCAACTCCGCGACAAGGTCCCACCGGCCATTGGTGCTGTGAATCGTTGCGACATTGGGATGGCCACGTAGCACCTTGAGCACGTCAGCCGCGCGGTTGCCTTCTACAGCAATCGACATAAGCGCCCGAATCCGATGCGCCTCGGCGGCCGGTTTCAGCCGCACCGTATAGCCCACGATCACGCCACTTTCTTCGAGGCGAGTGAGCCGGTTCTGCACCGTTGCACGCGCCACGCGCAGTTGCTTCGCCAGTGTCACCACCGACATGCGTGCGTTGTCACGCAACAGCGAAATGAGCTGCCTGTCGATGTCATCGAGATTGATCATGGTGGTTACCTGAGTGGCGGGCGACGGTGCTCCGCCGTTCGCACGTTACCTGGCGAGGCCTTCATGCGGAACTATACAAAATGCCATTTCAACTGCGCATTTTGCCACCTTGTCTGTGAAATTTGTGAGGTTTGCTGTCTTTTTGTTGGCGCGGGCCAAAGGAATAATTCCGTCATTGCTCCCACACGGGAGCCCACGTGAATCACGGAGACATGACCATGACCCGCTTTCTCGACGTACCCGCCACGTACCGACTCGTCGCCGATATCGGCGTGCCGCGATTCCTGAGCGAACTCGCCGACACCATCCGCGCGGACTATCTTCGATGGCGCGAATTCGACAAGTCGCCGCGCATTGCATGCCACTCCGAGGTAGGCGTCATCGAATTGATGCCGGTCGCCGATTCGAACCTGTTTGCCTTCAAATACGTAAACGGCCATCCGATCAACGCCGAGCGCGGCATTCACACCGTGATGGCGTTCGGTGCGCTCGCATCCGTCGATACCGGCTACCCGTTATTCCTCTCCGAACTCACCCTGACCACGGCCCTGCGCACCGCGGCAACGTCCGCACTCGTCGCACGCAGCCTGGCCCGTCCCAACTCGCGACGCATGGCCTTGATCGGCAACGGTGCGCAAAGCGAATTTCAGGCGATCGCGTTTCACACACTGCTCGGCATCAACGAGATTCGCGTGTTCGATGTCGATGCGCGCGCAACCGATAAACTGGCGCACAATCTTGCCGGGTGGTCAGCCCTGCGTATCGTCCGCGCGACATCGACAGCCGACGCGGTACGCGGCGCCGATATCGTCACGACCGTCACCGCCGACAAAGCCTATGCAACGATCGTCACGCCGGACATGGTCGAGCCCGGTATGCATCTGAACGCAGTCGGCGGCGACTGCCCTGGCAAGACCGAGTTGCATGCGGACGTGCTGCGTATGAGCCGCGTGATTGTCGAATACGAGCCGCAAACGCGCATCGAAGGTGACATCCAGCAACTCCCAGTCGATTCGCCCGTCACCGAACTGTGGCGCGTGCTTGCCGGAGAGGTTGTGGGGCGGGAAAGCGCGGAGCAGGTCACCGTATTCGACTCCGTCGGCTTCGCACTCGAGGACTACTCGGCGCTTCGCTATCTCCACGCACTGGCACAGCGCCACGACGTGGGCATCGATGTCGCGCTGATCCCGTCAGTTAGCGATCCCAAAGACCTGTTTGGTGGCCTGATACAGACAGCAGCCACGCCGGCCGCCTTCACCCCGGCACCCGCTGACTCATTCGCCTTCGCGCGCTGATCGAGCCCGGCATCCGGCCGTTTCGCCTCATCTTTCCGCAACCCCTTTCCGCAACCCGTTAACGAACCCCATGAGCCTTCTGTCGATGCAGGCGCCCGCCGCCGTTGTCATGATTCGCCCCCACCGCTTTCATTCGAATCCGGAAACGGCTGCCGACAACGCCTTCCAGCGTGCCAGCCACGCCCTTAGTTTCACAGAAGCGACAGCGCTCGCTGCGGCAGCACGCGACGAAGTCAGTGCTGCGGCCGCCAGCCTGGAAGCGGCCGGCGTACGCGTTCATGTATTCGACGATTGCGGAAAGAACGAGACACCCGACTCGGTCTTTCCGAACAACTGGTTCTCGACGCATGCGGGCGGCCATGTCGCGCTCTTTCCGATGCACTCGGTCAACCGCCGGCGCGAGCGCAGGCTCGACGTGGTCGAGATGCTCAAGACCGAGTACCGCGTGCAGGACGTGATCGACTATTCCGGGTTGGAGCAAGACGATGTCTTTCTGGAAGGCACGGGCGCCATGGTACTCGACCACGTCACACGCGTTGCGTATACGGCGCGTTCACATCGCGCCGACCCAGTGGCGCTCGAGCGCTTCTGTACGCATTTCAACTTCGAACCGATGTGCTTCGATACCGCCGACGCGAACGGCCGAGCGGTCTACCACACCAACGTCATGATGAGCGTTGCAACCGAATTTGCATTGATCGGGCTGGACCTTATTCGCGACGAAAGACGCCGCGGCGAGGTGCACGCGCGCCTGCGCGAGAGCGGCCGGACTGTTATCGCGCTCACGCACGCCCAGATCGGCAATTTTGCCGGGAATGCACTGGAATTGTCGGGGAAGGATGGCCGCGTTCTTGCGTTATCAGAACGGGCGATGTCGTGCCTGACGGCACAACAGAAAATGCTCATCGAGCGTTCCGCGCAATTGCTGCCGTTGCGCGTGCCGACCATCGAACTGGCTGGCGGCTCAGTGCGCTGCATGCTCGCAGGGATCCACCTGGCTCGGCGGTAAGGCAATCACTATCGTATAGCGTGTGCCGACCTGGTCCGTGCAGATCGTTGCTTTGACAACGGGTTAGGCGTTCAGCTCCTGACCGGAGAACGGCCAGAACGGGTTGATCGACGCGCCGCTGTCACCAGCGGCACGTCGATACGACTCAGGCCTTATTGACCCGTATACCCGACCGGAACAGTCGCATTGGCCTTGGCGACCGTTGCGTTGTTCGAGACGATGTACTGCGGCACCTCGGTGAGCGTCAGCGTGACCACACCGTTGGTATAGGCCAGCGTGCTGGTATTGCCGTAACCATCGATCTTCGTCACATTGCCCGACGTACCGGCCCCATCGACCTGAAGCGAATAGCTCGTCGAATAGGTCTGGCTATAGAGGCCACTGCTCGCAGGCCACTGCGCGTTGCTGTGCGCCCATGCAGCAGTCACCACCTTGCCGTTGCCAAGCTGCTGGAACGCATACGCAAAGGTTCCCGACGGCGTACCCGTAACGCGGCCCAAGGTGTTCGTGCCGTCCAGCACACGCGTCATCGTCGCGAAGGCCATCGCTTCGGGTTTCGGCGAGAGGTTCGATGCACCGTAAGCCCCTTGCGCGTCGTTCAGGTCGAAGAACGAGCCGTATCCCACTTCGCCCGGATAGTCAGCACCATAGAAAAGCGTCGTCAACTGTGCGCCACCGCCAAGCACGATGATGTGCGACCGCACGCCAACCGCAGCGTGGGCGAACAACTGGTTCTGCGACGGCACCGTGGGACCGTAGTTGAGACCCGGATCGTAGCTCGTGCCTGCTTCGGTGAAGAAGAGCTTCATGTTCGGCTTACCCGCCTGCATCACCGAACGCAATTGCTTCATCTGGTTGTCGAGCGCGTTCGCCTGGTTCGCCGGATCCGGATCGGAGTCCTGCAATTCCGGCGGATGAGCCGGATAGGTGCCCGCATTCCAGTAACCGTGCGTCGAGACTGCATCGATGTAATTCCACAGACCGAGCGCACCGAACTTCTGCAGATAGCCGGTGGTGCAGGTGTCGCAATTCGCAGGGAACGGGTTGCCGGTACCCATCACGACGGCATTCGGATCGGTCGAATGAATGCCCTGATACGCGGCCTTGTACATCGCGACGAAGTTCGCGTCGCTATCCGCCCAGCCGAGGCTCGGCTCCCACGTCACCTGGTAATAGTTGCTTTGCTGGTTCGGATAGTTGGCAGCGCGAATCAGGCTCGTATCGGTACCGACCTTGGCCATGAAGCTCTGGAACTCAGGCATGTTCGACGGCGCATAGTAGCTGTCGTTGAATTGGCCCGTCTTCGAATCCCATGCAGGCAGCCCATCGAGACGCACGATGCGCATCTGATCAGGATTCGCCTTATAGAACGGATCGAGGTCGTTCACGTTCGGCGTGTACGTGTTGGGGCCATTGGGTTCCATGGCCGATACCTCACGGTCGTCGATGGTCCACGAGATGCCCAGATCATGCAGCGCGGCGATGTTGCCGTTGAAGCCCTGCATGCCGAAGCGGTGCTGATCCTGATGCGCATACGTTACGGTGCCGAGTGCCGACGTCAGGTTCGGCAACACGCCGAACGTCGCAATACCCACCGGACGCGTACCGGTGTTGGGCAACGTGCCGCCGTTCGAGCGCAACGTCGCCGTCAGCGCGCCGTAGCCTGACCACGTCGACGTACATGGAATCGAGTTGGTTTGCACACCGCTGCTAACCGCAAAACTGCCCTGCGCCTTGATCGCCCCGGTCGAGTCCGCCACGGACCAGACGACCGTATCCGCGCTCGGTGCGTTTGTCGTAATCGCGAGCTTGAACGCTGCGTTGTTCTGGAAAATGCGCATGCCGTCGGTGGTGGGCGTGTCGGCGCTGATCACGCCATTGGCGGTTCCGCCGGCTGTGTGCGTGGGCGTGCCGCACGAGAGGGTCGAACTGGACGGTGACGGAGTTGGAGCGGGCGTCGGAGT
Source organism: Paraburkholderia nemoris (assembly GCF_905221015.1). Taxonomy (NCBI): domain Bacteria; kingdom Pseudomonadati; phylum Pseudomonadota; class Betaproteobacteria; order Burkholderiales; family Burkholderiaceae; genus Paraburkholderia; species Paraburkholderia nemoris. The sequence continues at coordinate 99,018 of NZ_CAJNBO010000010.1, forward strand.
TGGCGTGGGTGCCGGAGTCGGAGTCGGAGTCGGCGTCGGTGCCGGAGTTGGCGTTGGTGTCGGAGTTGGCGTTGGAGCCGGCGTCGGAGTTGGCGTCGGCGTCGGAGTTGGTGCCGGAGTTGGCGTCGGAGCCGGCGTTGGGCTCGCGGCAACCGCTCTCACCCAGCATGATTTGCCGTAGCCGAATGCGGGATCTGTCTGCGAGACCGCGCCGACATAGCACCCGACACCGTTGCTAAACGTAGCGGGGGTTGTCAGCATGACCGACGGCGAGGTGGGCGGCACTGCACCGAACACCACCGAGCCTGTTCCGAGGAATTTGCAGGTGCCGTTCTCTTGCGCACACAACTTGTATTGCAGTCCTGCGACGGTGATGGTGCTCGTAGCAGCCTGCGCGTTCTCTGCACCAAACCATGCAAACACCGTTGCTGCCGCAACTCCTAAAAGTTTGAAGTTTCTCGTCATTGTCCGTATGTATCGCTAAAAAGCAGGTTGTCCCCGAGGATTGAGCAAGATCGATCTAAGCCGTCCCGCTTTGGCGTTCTTTGAGTACTGAGAGAGTTGAAGCGGCGAACGCGATGATCGCGTTCATTGCTGATGAAACTGGCGCTTCCGATGTGCCGGTAGCCGCCGGTAGATGCCGTTACGCATTCGAACGCACACTGAACGCCGCCTGGCGGCAGTGCACTCAGCATCTTGATGCTGTCACCCATCAACAGAAAATAATTACGTCATCCTTACTATTGAACAAGAATGTTTGCGCGATGAAGTTCTATCAGTGATCGACGGCGAACCCGGCGTCCTCGATGTCGGTCGAGGCAAATCCAGGGCGTGACAAGGCCCGTCCGGAACCTAAAACTAATTAGGTTTCGAGCCCAATTCCCGATAAGGAAAATCTGTGAAAACCGCTGACAGGTAGCGTTAAAGTCGCTCGACTCGTTCGCAACCCATTCGTATGAGAGACGCTGGTCCAGCGCCGCGAAACTGCCTACCCACGCAAGCTTTACTTGACCGATGCCGTTCCCGGCGCGTGCCCGGAATTACTTACAGCCAGTGTATTGGCAGACGAATTATAAACGTTTCATCTGTGTAACGTGGGCACGACCAGGGACGATAAGTAGTAGTTCAAAGAATCTTATGGGAAACGCTCCCGACGGTTTTCCAAAGCAGAGGAAACGGAAAATCTCTGCCTCACCGGAGGCGGAAAACGCAGGTCTTTGACTTTCTCTCGAAGAAAAATAAATCGACCGAAGCAACGAACAACGCGGCTCTTTTTTATATTATTAATACCAATACATCCGCGTACCAAATGCATGGACAGAGAGAACTGAACGATGCGAATTCGGCGAAACGTGGACCGAGCACCGCATCTTTTCTCGTCTGATCATAGCCTCGAAGTAAACCAATTAAGGCGTCCAGCGATAAACAACAATGCTGGAACCGTTGTAGTTGTCTTTCGTGATCACGTACTCGCCAGCCGATCTGAGGTATGCCCTAAGGCCATACATCGAATCCACGTCGTTGCCTACATCCACCGTGCCCGCACTCGAGTTGATCAATGTGGTATCGAGGTTACCCGTGGTGAGATTGAAGGCGTCGATGTTGGGCACCGTATGCACATAGCCGACGAAAAGATAATTCCCGACGGCTGTGATCGACTTCGGGTTGGCGCTGGTGAGATTGATTACCAGATTGGGCTTCGTGGTGTTGCCCGCGCTCCAGCCGTGATACACCTCGATCCTCGATTGAATCGCCGTCCAGTCCCAGCTCCCGGCGATGCCTTGCGCGAGAATCATGGTGTCGCTCTCCGGCAGATAGATGATGCGTGTCAACGGCCGGATGCTCTGCGGAATCGAGATGGCGATGCCGGGTCCCCATGTCGGTTTGCCGCTGCCATCGAAGCTGACTAGCGGGTAGTGATAGATGTGATTCGTTCTGTCCAGACCGGCCCATATGTCTCCCCTGCTATCGATGCAGAATCCGCCGGTGATCTGTCGCGTCGTATTGAACGCAGTGCCTGGAATCGACGCATCCGGAATCGCGATATAGCCGCTCGCCGCATTGAAATGGTAGAAGTAAAAGATGCCCGGGTTCTGACCGGACGCAACGAGGATCCGGTTTCCACCCACGCTAACGAGTTGACCGAAATGCTCGTCGCGCTGCGTATCGTTCATGTTGAGACGTGGATCGGACGGATAGCTGAACGGGTCGACGGTATTCGCGACGAAGGTGCCACCCGCGGTGCCGGTGTAAATGTTGGTGCCACCATAGAAGTAGGCGCCGTCCGTAACCGGGTCTGGTGCTGCGACCGCCTCGAAGTTGAGGGACTGAAGTTTCCATTGCAGATTGCCGGCACTGTCATACGCGTGAATGTCGGTGCCGCCGTTGCGGCCGAGGTCCCAGCCACCACCCCACGGGTTGTTGAGCACATACAGATTGCCGGCAGCGTCTTTGCCGATGCCGACAACGCGGGTGAAGCGCTTGTCGCCAACCTGGCCTTTGATGCCTGTGGTGCTGTCGAGATAGCCGCCCTGAATGCCGAACGTGCCGACCAGAGTCGGCGTACCCGAGATGTTGTAGAGCTTGATATTCATGTCGGGGCCCTGGTCGCCGACCATGAGCTGTCCTGATGACGCGTCGAAATACAGCGCGGACGGTCGTGACGTCGTGGGCATCTGGATCGTGTTCAGCGGAGCGCCGGCCGGACTGAACTCGAGGATCGTGGCGGCGCTTTGCTGCGCTACCCAGAGATTTCCCGCGCCATCCAAAGCGAGTGCGCCGGGACCGGAGACGGTGATGTCCTGCTGCCACACACCGTCGGTGGTGTAGACCCGGACGCGATTGCCTTGGAAATCACTCGCATAGAGAAGAGACCCGGTTGTTGCAAGTCCGGTGATGACATCGGCCTGCTTGACGGCGTTCCAGGCACTCACGGGGATAAGGAGATCGCGCTTCTGAGTCGCGCGGTTGTATCGCCCTACCGCCCCGCTGCCATACACTCTGCTGAACTGCAACGCAGCGAAGATCGATGTGGCATTCCCCGTGATAGCCCCACCCTGAAACTCGCTGTTGATCCCGATAGAACCGATGCTTTTGCCATTCTGGTAGATCGCGACGCCGCCCTCGTTTTCATCCCATAGGGAAGCCGTATAGATCACGCCTTCGGGCGCGACCCACATCGAACGTGCAGCGTTGCCCACGTGCGCGGCAAGCGTTCCGAATGTGTTTGCCAGCCAGTCGGTGGTGTATTGCGCCTGACACGCCGGCGCAAGCACGGTGATCAGTGCGCCAAGCAGGGCAGCACGAATTCGTTTCTTAAGCATGAGCGATGCTCTCCTGACGGCTGTCCCTCGACAACATAAATCACCGTAAATCATCGAGTGAAACGTGAGAAATTCAGCAAGCATATTTATTGCCGGCTGTTCGCAAATTCGCGAGTATCGCTCAAGTTTTTGTCATTAAGGATCGCATACGCATAAGACCAGCAAGCATGACTAAAACGGAAGAACAATGTACGTGGCACTGGCGTGCCTAATGAGTTTCTACGCCGTTCGCCCTGTTGAAGGAGCAGCCGTCAGAACCTGACTGAGTCGGGTTTCAGCATGTCCATAAACGCGCGCACCTTCGCGCTCAGCAAACGGCGCGAACTATAAAGCGCCCAGATTTCCACGGGCGGCCCCGCCTCTGCGCCCCAGCAAACCAGCCGCCCCGTCGCCACATCCTGTTCGACCAGCAAGCGCGGCAGGAGCGCGGCGCCCACACCCTGCAGGACGGCCTCGCGCACCATCAGCAGCGATGACATCCGCAACACCGGCATCGGCTTGATGACCCTCACGCCGCCTTCCGTGCGCATGGTCCAGAGCAGGTCGGCATGCGCCGCTATCGACACGACCGCCGGCACCTGCAACTCGTCGGCTTCGCCTGCGGGCATCGACGGTATCGACAAAGTCGGCGCAGCGACCACGAGGCGCTCGTCACCGAGAATGCGCCGCCCGACGAGCTGCTCGTCACGCGGTGGATTGATACGGATCACCAGGTCGTAACCGTCCTCTACCGGATCCGCGACGCGGTCTTCCGCGATGATTTCGAGTTCGACCTGCGGATAGGCCAGCGCAAAGCGCGCAGCGATCTGACAGAGCAAGACATGCGCGAACACGACCGGCGCGCTGATGCGCAGGCGCCCGCGCGGCACCGGCGCACGCGACGCGACCGCTTCACCCGCCTCCTGAATCTCCGTCATGAGCCCCCGCGTGCGCTCGTGGAGTGCGAGACCTTCCTCGGTCAGACGCAGCCTGCGTGCGCCCCGCTCGAGCAGCCGCACGCCGAGGTCTTCTTCCAGCTCGGCCACGCGCCGCGACAGTGTCGCCTTGGGGCGATCGAGAGCGCGACTGGCCGGCCCAAAGCCGCCATGCAGTGCGACGGCGTTGAAATCCGCCAGCGACGTCAAATCCATAATCGTTCCATTTGTGAGACGAGATGTCTTGATTCTGGCACTTTCGGCCATCCAATGGAACGACTATTGTTCGTCTCACGGACTAACCCAGTCCATTCAACCCCAGGAGAAAATCATGGCAATCCTCGTAACTGGCAGCACAGGCGTGATCGGCAAGCAGGTTCTCGATCATCTGAACGGTAGCGGCATCGAAGTGCGGGCACTGACCCGCTCGCCGGAAAAAGCGCAATTCCCCGCTGGCGTCACCGCGGTCAAGGGCGACCTGTCCGACCTCGACGCAATGCGGCGCGCATTGAACGGTGTCAGCACGGTGTTCGTGCTGGCCCCCAACGCCGCGGACGAACTGACACAGGCGCTGCAGACGCTGAGCATCGCGCGGGAGGCCGGTGTGAAAGGCATTGTTTATCTGTCGGTTTTCAAGGGCGCGGAGTATGTCGACGTGCCTCACTTCACCGGCAAGCACACGGTCGAGCGCATGATCGAACATTGCGACTTGCCGGCGACGGTGCTGCGCCCCGCCTATTTCATCCAGAACGACGTCAGGCAGAAAGACCCGCTACTGACGCACGGTGTCTACGGCATGCCGATTGGCGGCAAAGGGATTTCCATGGTCGATGTCCGCGATATTGGCGAAACCGCGGCACGCGAACTCCTGCGCCGCGAGCGCGCCGCCAATCCGCTGCCGCGTGAAACGTACGAACTCGTCGGTCCTGACGCGTTGACTTCGGAAAGCATCGCGGCGATCTGGGCCGAGACGCTGGGACGTCCGGTCCGCTACGGCGGCGACGATCTCGATACCCTCGAACAACGTCTCAAGGCGGTCGCGCCGGGTTGGCTCGCCTACGATATGCGCCTGATGATGCGCCGGTATCAACAGGACGGCGCAGTCGCTTCGAAAGCGGAAGTCGATCGTCTGGCTGCGCTGCTCGGGCGGCAGCCGCGATCGTACCGGGACTTCGCAGTTGCCACGGCCGCTGCGTGGGCGAAGGGCTGATCGAAAAGGCTGGGGAAAAAAGAAGGATGCACGTTCAACGAATGTGACTTCCGAACAGCCCCAGCAGTCCAATCACGATCAGATAGATCGCGACGATGTAGTTCAAGAGGCGTGGCACGACAAGAATCAGAATGCCGGCGATCAATGAAACCAGCGGACCGGCATTGGTGAGCATATGCATGATTGTCTCCTCGTTCTTCGTGCGCACGCAGCACAGCCGTCAATGCCCATTGCAGAACACGGCTGTGAGAAAAAGTGGCACGACATCGCGAATGGCCGCGTCGCTGCCGGCCCGTCGTACGCTTGCCTCAACCGCCGCGGCAGAGCCGGTCACGACAACCCCGTACGTCGGGGGCGTAACCGGTTGGCCGGTGCCTTGTTTGAAGATGGGATCGTTTTGCTCATACCCGAAGACGGCATAGACATGAAAGCCGAATGCCGTCAGGTCGCTGCCGCGCGTGGGACGAAATGCGTTGACCGAGTTCGCTTCAATGCGCATTGGCTTGGCATCGATCGACTGCTCGTCCAGAAGCGGCGCGATGAAATCATGCGGACTCGACTGGCAGTCCAGTTTTGCATCGAGCGCATAGGCATTGCAAACGGCTGCAGAGAATCCCACGCCCAATGACGGAATGGCGATCAGCATGCGGAGAACGGACAGTTTCATCGTAGTAGCGCGATCGTTCTGCTGGATTGCCCGCAAAGCCCGAGGACATGAGGCAGCAGATCGTTGAGATCCCAGAATCGTACGGCTGACCCGGCAAGTCTGTACGGTGACGCTCAGATCAGTCAATGCAGAAACGCACTGCACACGGTGTTCCGTATGCCCCGACTCCACGTATCGTTTACTGGAGCAGATAATAAATCACAACGAAAATCCGCATACGCCTGCACAACAACTGTGCAAGTCGAAACGCGCGCGGGTAAAGGCTGTCGCGCCGGATTAAATCCGCTGCGAAGCGCCTCCCCTATCGCAGCGTCCAGCAACGTCCAGCACTGCCCAGACCGGCGGCGCCCCGCTCCCTGCTATGCTTCACACGAAGTCAGCCCGCCATGCCGGGCCAGCACCCGACGCGCGGGGCTTCGACTTCCAGTCGCGCCAACGCCATACACCCATGACCAGCTCCTCACACTACGACCTGCAATCGCTGCGCCTTTTCATCGTCGTAGCAGAACTCGGCAGCCTGACAAAAGCGGCTGAGCGCACCTGCATGACGTTGTCAGCAGTCAGCAAGCGCATGGCCGACCTGGAGCGCAGCATCGATTGCACGCTCATGCTACGGCAGCCGCGCGGCATCGAGCTGACCGCCGCAGGCAAGGGTCTGCTCGCGCATGCCCGGCAAGTCGCCGACCGCGTGAACCGCATGGCCAACGAGATGAGCGACTACGCCGCCGGCGTGCGCGGCCACGTGCGAGTCTGGGCCAACACATCGTCGGTCATCCAGTTCCTGCCTCACGACGTGCAGGCGTTTCTCTCCGACAACCCCAGCGTGAAGATATCGCTCGAGGAGCGCTTGAGCGACGAAATCGTCGCGGCGATCCGCAGCGGCACCGCCGACATCGGCATCTTTGCGGACAACGTGCTGGCGCCAGGTATCGAGAAGACCGCCTATCGTCAGGACAAGCTCGTTCTGCTGGTGCCGAAAGACCATCCCCTCGCGTCCCTCGAAGAAGTCGCTTTCGCCGATACGCTCGACTTCGAGTACGTCGGCCTGAACGAAGGCAGTTCACTGCTCGCCCGGCTGCTCGATGCCGCATTCAGCGCAGACCGGGCCCTCAAGCTCCGCATCCAGGTGCACAGCTTCGACGGTATCTGCCGGATGATCGAGCACGGGCTCGGCATCGGCGTATTGCCCGAGGGCGCCGTACGCACCGAAATTCTCGCGACAGGCCTGCGCGCCGTGAACCTCACCGACGCATGGGCGCATCGCACCTTGTGGATCGGCACGCTGTCGCGCGAAACTCTGTCGCCCGAAGCGCTGCGTCTCCTCGACTTCATGTCCGGCCGAACAGATAGCACCGACGGTTAAGCTCGCCGACCCTTTCCAGAACGGAAAGGGTCGTTGAGAATCCATTGATTTTCAGCACGCGCAGGTTGTCGCAAAGTGAGCGTCAAGAGAACGACGTTTGCAAGGAGACAACCATGACGAAGCCGCTGGAAGGCGTTCGCGTGCTTGAAATGGGCCAGCTCATCGCCGGTCCCTTCGCTGGAAAAATGCTCGCCGAGTTCGGCGCGCATGTCATCAAGATCGAACCACCCGGCACGGGCGACCCGCTGCGCAAATGGCGTCTGCTGCATGACGGCACGTCCGTCTGGTGGGCGGCGCAATCGCGCAACAAGGAATCCATCACGCTCGATCTCCGCTCGCCCGAAGGTCAGGACGTGGTTCGCCAACTGGTCGCGCAAAGCGATGTGCTGATCGAAAACTTTCGTCCCGGCACGCTCGAGAAATGGGGCCTCGGCTGGGAAGAACTGCATGCGCTGAATCCGGGCCTCGTGATGCTGCGCGTGTCCGGCTACGGGCAGACCGGTCCCTACCGCGACCGGCCCGGCTTCGGCGTCATCGGCGAAGCGATGGGCGGCTTGCGGCATCTGAGCGGCGAAACCGACCGCACACCCGTGCGCGTGGGTATCTCCATCGGCGACTCCCTCTCGGCTTTGCATGGCGTGATCGGCATCCTGCTCGCACTGCGCCATCGCGATCAGAACGGCGGTGCGGGCCAGATGATCGACGTCGCGCTCTACGAGTCGGTCTTCAACATGATGGAAAGCCTGCTGCCCGAGTACTCCGCGTTCGGCGCCGTGCGCCAACCGGCAGGCAGCAGCTTGCCTGGGATCGCGCCGTCGAATGCGTATCGCTGCAGCGACGGTAAATATGCGCTGATCGCAGGCAATGGCGACAGCATCTTCCGGCGTCTGATGGAACTGATCGGCCGTCAGGATCTGGCCGACGATCCCGCACTCGCTCAAAACGACGGCCGCGTAAAGAACGTCGAGCGGCTGGACGCCGCGATCGCCGAATGGACCCTTCACCACACGCTCGATGACGTGCTCGCTGCTCTCAATGAAGCGCGCATTCCCGCAGGAAAAATCTACGACGTCGCCGACATTGCGAGCGACCCACATTACCACGCACGCGACATGATTCTCGACGGCCAGCTCCCGGACGGCACGCCGGTGCAACTGCCCGGCATCGTCCCGAAGCTGAGCGCGACGCCCGGTACGGTGAACACCCAGGCGCCCACGCTCGGCCAGCACACCGACGAGGTGCTGGAAAACCTCGGCATCGACACGACGACCCGCGACGCCTGGCGCGCACGCGGCATCATCTGAACAGGAGCACCGCATGAGCAGCAAGCGTCTGTATATCCAGGAAGTCGCCACCCGCGACGGCTTCCAGAACGAGGCCCGTTTCGTCGACACCGACGCCAAGATCGAACTGATCGATCGTCTGAGCGCGTGCGGGTACGCCAAGATCGAAGTGACCTCGTTCACCTCGCCGAAAGCGATTCCCGCCCTGCGTGACGCCGAAGCGGTGATGCAACGGATCGCGCGACGTGAAGGCATCGTCTACACCGTGCTCGTTCCGAATCTGCGCGGCGCAGAGCGCGCGCTGTCGAGCGGCGTCGATGAAGTCAATCTCGTGATGTCGGTCAGCGAGAGTCACAACCGCGCGAACTTGCGCATGAGCCGCGAGCAATCGTTCGCACAATTGCGTGACGTGATCGGCGTGGTCAGGCAAACGAAGGTCGCGATTAACGTGTCGCTATCCACCGCGATGGGCTGCCCCATGGAAGGCGATATCGACCAGGCTGAAGTGCTCGACTGGATGCAGCGCTTCGCCGATCTCGGTGTGCACGGCGTAACGTTGTGCGACACCACCGGCATGGCTTACCCGTCGCAGGTCGGCGCGCTGTGCGCCGCCGCGCGCGGGCGCTTCGCCGCGCTCGAACTCACGCTGCATTTTCATAACACGCGCGGCATGGCGCTCGCCAACACGCTCGCCGCGCTGGATGCCGGCATCGACCGCTTCGACGCGTCGCTCGGCGGACTCGGCGGATGTCCTTACGCGCCCGGCGCAACGGGCAACGTCTGCACCGAAGAACTGGTGCACATGCTTGAACTCGACGGCTACGACACCGGCGTGGACCTCGCCGCCGTGCTGTCCGCATCCGCCCTACTTCCTGGACTGATCGGCCACGACGCGCCGAGTCAGTTGCTAAAAGCCGGACGGCGCCTGGACCTGCACTCGATGCCTTGCAGCGCGGCTGACGGTCTGCCGGAACAACACGCATTTTCATAAGGAGCAGGACGTGGCACTCATCGACCACCTCGATCACCTCGTACTCACCTGCGTCGACTTCGCTGCAACGAAGCGGTTCTACACCGAGGTCATGCAGATGCAACTCGAGACGTTTGGCGAAGGACGTATTGCATTTCGCTTTGGCAATCAGAAGATCAACGTCCACGTGCGTGGCGCCGAATTCGAGCCGAAGGCCCATGTTCCCGTACCGGGCGCGCTCGACCTGTGCTTCATCGCCACCGTGCCACTCGACGAAGTGATCTCGCATCTCGCCCGTTGCGAATGGCCGATTGTCGAAGGTCCAGTGATGCGCACCGGCGCTACGCAGAAGATTCGTTCCGTATATGTGCGAGACCCCGATCTAAATCTGATCGAGATTTCCGAACTGATGGGCTGATGGAATGACACCCTGCTATCCACGATCCGGCGATCTTCACGTGCCGTTCAGCGAACTGAACAGCGTGACTTTGCGGCCCACGCTGCCCAAGGCGGGGGGTCAATGAACATCGTCCTGCTCGACAGCGGCACGTTGCCCACGCCGCTCACCGCGCCGACCTGGGCGAGCGAATGGTCCGTTCGTCAGGCCACGCGCGCCGCTGACGTGGTCCATGCACTCGAAGATGCCACCATTGCGATCACGAACAAAGTGCCCATCCGTTCGGCCGATCTGCAACGTCTGCCGAAACTCCGCTTTATCTGCGTCGCCGCGACGGGTTTCGATTGCATCGATATCGATGCCTGCCGCGAGTCCGGCGTGATCGTGTCCAACGTGCCGGGCTATTCGGCGCAGAGTGTCTCCGAGTGGGCGCTCGCGTCGATCTTCGCGTTGCGGCGCAAGCTGTTCGCTTATCGTGAAGCCGCTCGCATCGCCTGGCCCGGGTCGCCGCATTTCTGCGTGCACGATGCGCCGATTCTCGACATCGCCGGTTCGACGCTCGGCATTGTCGGGCGCGGTGCGATCGGCAATGCGCTTGGACGGCTGGCTCGCGCGGTCGGCATCAACGTAATGTTTGCGGAGCATCGCGGACGGCCGACGGTTCGCGAAGGCTTCACACCATTCGACGACGTGGTGCAGTCCGCCGACGTTCTCTCGCTCCACTGCCCGCTTACCGAATCGACTCGCAATCTCATCGACGCGCCCACGCTTCGCGCCATGAAACGCGGCGCGCTGCTCGTGAACAGCGCCCGCGGAGGTCTTGTCGATTCCGCGGCGCTGGTCGAGGCGCTGATGAGCGGCCACCTCGGCGGCGCCGCGCTCGACGTACTCCCGCAGGAACCGCCCGATCCGCATGAGCCGCTGCTCGCCTGTGCGCATCCCAACCTTATCGTCACCCCGCACATTAGCTGGGCGGCGACGCATGCCGCGCACCGCCTCAATGCCGGTATCGAAGCCAATCTCGCTGCGTTCCATACGGGCGCGCCGATCAACGTGGTGAACGGCGCATAAGCCGACCCGAAAGCAAAGAAACGGAGACAAACATGAACACCAGGAATCTGCACGCAGGCGGCAGTGCGACCGCCCATTCGCGCATTGCGCCCCCCGAGCCGAGCGCAGCCGACGATACACACGCCCTTCATGCCAAAGCCACGACCTTGGGCGGCTGGATGGATAACATGCCTGCAGGCTCGCTGCATCGATTTGTGGTGTGGGTGATCGGCATAGGCTTGTTCTTCGACATGTTCGAGATTTTCCTTGTCAGCTCGATCGGCGCGGCGTTGCAGGGGGAATACGGTATCGATAGGCACAGCACGGACTTCAAGCTGCTGCTGGCCTCGGCGTTTATCGGCATGTTCTTCGGTGCATTTTTTCTGGGCAGCATGGCCGACCGCATCGGCCGTCGCAAGGCCTTCCTGTTCAACCTGATCTGGTACAGCGCCTTTTCGCTGATCGGCGCATTCTCGGTCAACGCCGAGATGCTGGTGATCTGCCGCTTCCTCACCGGCATTGGCGTAGGTGCGATCTATCCCGTTGCTGATAGTTTTTTGTCCGAGATTCTGCCCAAGGAACGTCGCGGGAGAATGGCCGCGTGGGCATACACGACCTCCTATATCGCCGTGCCACTGGTTGGATTCCTGGCGCTTTGGCTCAATCCTCTTCACTTTGGCGCCGTGGCCGGCTGGCGCGTTATTCTGGTGATCGGCAGCCTGGGCGCGGTACTGGTTCTGCTTGTGCAACATAAGTTGCCCGAAAGCCCGCGCTGGCTACTGGCGCAGGGTCGCGTCGAAGAAGCTCATGCCATGCTTCGGCGCTTTGCCGCCAGCGCCGGCGTGACGGTGTCGGTCATCTCACCCGAAACCACCGTCAAGCGCAATCCCATGACGTTGGGTGAGCGCATTGCCTTGCTGCGCCGCGCTCCCTATGACAAGCGCTACCTGATGTTGACCATCTTCCATCTGCTTCAGGGATTTGGTTACTATGGTTTCGGCACGCTCGCCAGCACCGTGGTGAAAAGCCGTGGCTTTGACGTGACGGACGGCACGCTTTTTATCGCTCTGTCGTTTCTCGGCTACCCGGTCGGATCGTTGCTTTCGATTCCGCTGCTCAACTGGATAGAACGCCGCACACTGGTGATCGGCGCCATATTGTCCATTGCAGTTTTTGGTCTGGGCTTTGCCTATTCCAACAGCTCAGCGCTGATCGTTCTCTTTGGTGTGTTGACAACATGTGCGTCGAACGTGTTCAGCAACGCGTATCACGTCTACCAGTCTGAGATCTTTCCGGCCAGCGTGCGCTCAACCGCCATCGGCAGTACTTACTCGTTATCCCGCATCGTGAGTGGCATGCTGCCTTTCGTATTGCTCCCCGTGTTGAACCAGCAAGGAGCAGGCGCTATGTTCGGCATCATCGCCGCTGCGCTGATCGTCGTGGCTATCACGGTGCGAGTCTTTGGACCTCGCACTACACGACGCAGCCAGGACGAAATCAATCCGGCTTAAGCCGTTCAGCGTGTTTCTCGCGTGCTCGGCGCGTACTGCTTCATTCCGGAAGGCGGCGCGTCGATTAACATCACCGGCAACGATATTGCATCGATGCGCGTCGCCCCCATCTGGCCGTCTTAACACTGGGCCGTAAGGAGCGCGCGCATCGACCACACACCTACGTCAGGAAAGGTGATGCACTTCCTGCAGGCCATAAACCGGCGTCGCAATTCCCTCCATGCGCGCCTTCAATTGCAGCGATAAATACTGGGAGTAGTGGCGCGACTGATGCAGGTTGCCGCCATGAAACCACAAGGCAGGCTGCTGCGTGGGCTTCCACATATTGCGTTGCTCGCCTTCCCACGGCCCCGGGTCTTTTGTCGTATTCGAACCCAGCCCCCACACCTTGCCCACTTTATCCGCCACTTCACGCGAGATGAGGTCGGCGGCCCAGCCGTTCATCGATCCGTAACCGGTTGCATAGACGACGAGATCCGCCTCCAGCTCAGTGCCGTCGCTTAGCAGGACAGAGTGCTCTTTCAGTTCGACCACATCGACACCACTCTTCAACTTGATCTTGCCGTCCGCTACAAGATCGGCGGCGCCCACATCAATGTAGTAACCCGACCCGCGCCGGAGATATTTCATGAAGAGCCCCGAGTCGTCATCCCCGAAGTCGAGCATGAAACCGCGCTTTTCCAGACGCTGGTAGAACTCCGCGTCGCGCTCTCTGATCGCATCGCATACGGGTTTTTGAAACGTGTGCAGGATCTTGTACGGGATCGATGCAAACGTCAGATCAGCCTTCGACGTCGTCATGCCTGACGCCACAGCGCGCTCGGAATAGAGATCACCAAGAGCAAGTTCCATCAGCGAATCTGACTTCACGATATGCGTGGACGACCGCTGAACCATCGTGACGTCGACGCCCGCCTCCCACAACGCCGCGCAAATATCATGCGCCGAATTGTTCGCGCCGATCACAACCACTTTCTTGCCCTTGTACGCATCGGGTCCAGGATGTTTCGACGAGTGATGCTGCTCGCCCTTGAACACATCCATGCCTTTGAACGAGGGAATATTCGGCTTACCCGACATGCCCGTCGCAAGCACAAGCTGCTTGGGCCGCAGCGTCAGCGTTTCGCCGTCGTGCTCGACCTCGACCACCCATTCCGCCTTCGCTTCGTCATAGCGGGCGGACTTGCAAGTAGTCGATCCCCAATAGTTCAACTCCATGACCTTGGTGTACATCTCGAGCCAGTCGCCGATCTTGTCCTTGGGCGTGAAAACCGGCCAGTTATCCGGGAACGGCAAATAAGGCATATGGTCGTACCACACCGGATCATGCAGACACAGTGACTTGTAACGGTTACGCCACTGGTCGCCAGGACGGGGATTCTTATCGACGATGATCGTCGGCACACCCAGTTGCCGCAGACGCGCGCCCAATCCAATTCCACCCTGCCCTCCACCCACAATCAAACAGTACGGCTGCTCCGCTCGACCCAGCTTCTGCGCTTCGGCTTCCCGACGTTCCTTCCAACTGGTTCGGTCCATACGTGCGCCATGTTCCGCACCCATCGGCCGACGATTGCCTTTGGGTTCTTCATGGCCCTTCAGCTCGCCCATGGTGGTCAGCAAAGTCCAGATCAGGCCATCCTTCACGCGGATAAAACCGCTGCCGCGGGCAACTTCCGTTTCGAAGGTGATCCACGCCTGGGCCAAACCGTCGGCTTCGGTGGGTACTTCATTTTCGGCGATCCGCAGCCTGGTCGGCTTGACGGCGCCGAGTTGCGCGTCGAGCATGGCGCCGATCTGGTCCCGGCCCTCCATGGTTTTGATATTCCATGTGAACGCAACCAGATCACGCCAATAGCACTCAGGCTGAAACAACGCGACGGCCGCAGCGGTATCACCACGTTTAAGCGTCGCTTCCAGGGATTCCAGAACATTTCCAATAATCTTGCTTGCATTATTTTCAGGCATGGTTGCTCCTCCATTCGATACGGATTGGTGAAACGTCTAAGTAATGCGCGGGTTCTTTGCCCGCTGGATAAGCGTGGACCGCTAGCGCCGGTGAGGCGGGACTATGCCGAACTTCGCGATCCGTCTGTACAGCGTCGCGCGCGAGATGCCCAAAGTTCTGGCTGTCTCGTCCGGATGCCATTTCGCATCCGTCAGGGCGGCGACGATGCGGTCACGCTCAAGGGCGTCGATATCGGTGAGTGCGGCTTGCGCCTGAGGCGCGGGATTGCGAGGCTTCGATACAGGTTGCCGTTGCGCACGAGTGACGGGCGGACGAACGCGGGCATAGAGCGGCGAGCCGTTGCCCGCGAATTTGATCGAAACCATGTCGCGGCCTGGCCTGACATCCAGAAGACGTTCGGCGCGGACATCGAAAAGCTCGGAGACAGGTCGCGGCAGCCGATCGAGTCCAGGCACGCACTCTTTTGCCCGGCGATTCGCCGCGACTGCGTTTCCGTGCGCGTCGAAGGCGATCAGAATTTCCGGCTGTGCTTCCACATAGTGGCGATTGCGGTGCGCCAGCAAAACCCAGTAATGCGTGGTCGCGTTGAGAAAGAAGCTGTCTTCGATCAACACCGCGCTATGACGCACGATGTGGTTGATCAGACGCTGACTTTCGCGTTCGTCAGGCGAGCGAATCGCAGAAGCGTCCAGCACGCCGATCAATTCGCCATCCAGCCCGAAGATGGGCGAGGCGCTGCAAGTCAACGTGGTGAAGGCAGCCCGAAAATGATCGGTCTTATGTACCGTGATCGGTTGCGAATCGAGCAAGACGGTCGCGATGCCGCAGGTTCCCTCTTCCTGCTCGGACCAGCAGGAGCCCAGATACAATCCCGCTCGTTTGAAGTCGTGGCGCCGATCCCGGTCAACGCGATAATCGATCGTCACGCCCTGCGCGTCGGTGAGCATCACGCAGTAGTCCGCCTCGCGTACCGTCTCGTGCAGACGTGAAAGGCATTCCCCCGACGCCCGCAAAACCGATTCTTCCCGATGCTGTACGTCGCGCAGTTCCGGCGCGCTCAGAATCCGCGGCCCCTTTGTCACGCCAGGATCGAGATGATGTTGCTCGAGCGAGCGCCAATACGATGAAGTCAGCCGCGTAGCATCGCCGCCGCGATCAGGCATTCGGCCTTCGATCAATCTGCGGATTCGATCGATGTGTCTCACTTGCGGAACATAGGGCATGAATGTCTCCGGTCTGCTCGGCGCGCATCGTCATTCAGTGGCACGCTTAGGATGACTTTTAACATGCGGGTTCCGGAACAGCACATTGCAGTGCACCATCATTCCGGATGAGACTTTTGTCTCAGTCTTTCTGTTGTTGTGGGGCCTGAGCGCAACTTGACTTCCTGAGCGAGGAAAGCGGGGATGCGTTACGCCCACTGCTAGAATACTTGCCTTTTTCCTTGGAGACGCACATGTCCTGGTTCATCTATGAAGTGCCCGAATACAACGAAGACGGGGCGCGCATCGAACCGTTCAGCGACCTGCGTAGCCGCGTGCTGAAGGTAAGTGGTCAGGCAATGGTCGACGAACTGGAAAGCGTCCGCGAAAACGCCGCGACCACGGCGAACACGCCCGCCCACCCGCTGCGCACGGCGGAAAATCCTCAGGTATTCCCGATCCCGTATGCCGACTCCATGATTCTGGTCGGATTCATATTCGAGCTGAAACGGGAATCCCGGCATCTCGTGGTGTCGCCCGTGGAAATGCCCTGGTTGAAAGACGCGTAAGACGGGTTATTGGGGTTAGAAACTGGTTAGAAACAGACGCGATCAGGTGCGTTTAGCCAGATACGCGTCGACCAACTCGAGCAGTCGTTCCCGCCCAAAGCTGCCGTCGTGCCCGGCGTGAACCACTTGCACGGGCAATTCGCGCAGCCGCTTCATGGTGCGCACATAAGTTGGAATATCCGCGCCACCGATCTCATCCAGTAGCGGGCCGTCGTAAATCGCATCACCCGAGAACAGCGTGCCGGATGCCGCTTCCCATAGGCCAATGCTGCCCGGCGAGTGGCCGGGCAGATGCAGCACCTCAAAATGCCGGTTGCCGAGATCGACGATGTTCCCTTCCTTGACGATCTCCGTGACCGTTGCGGCTCGCACGTGATAGTCGGACATCGAGTAATCGGCGCTGGGAAGCGCCGTGATCAGATCGCCGTCGAACGGATAGCCGACTTCACGATACCGGCGAATAGCCGCCTCGCCCATTACCGATGCCAGCAAGGTGCCTCGCTCGCGTGGCGCGCGCAGGTTGTCTGCTTCCAGTTCGTGCACCAGCGTGTGTTCGAACTCGTGATGTCCGCCGATATGGTCCGAGTGCGTATGCGTCGCGACGGCGGTGACGTTCTTCTGCAGCAGGTGCTTCGCGGCATCCTGAAGACTGGCGATACCCATCCCCGTGTCGATCATCAGATCCCGGTCACGGCCACGCACATGCCAGATATTGCAACGCATCAGCGGGACGACATGAGGTTCCCAAAGCAGCGTGATGTCGTCGCTGATGCGTTTGAGTTCGAACCACCGGTCGGCAATAGGTAAGCTGGTCATGCGGGGCGCTCCACAAGTGAGAGTCGTTACTCTGACACACTCTGCATCAATGAGCGACAGTGGGCGGCATGAGCGCCTCCGTCTCACGTCGCTCCGCCCTTTCTATTCCATGAGTCCGGCCATGTCGAATTTGCAGCACCGGCGCGCCTTGCCGCGCAGCGAACGGCCGATATCACCGTATTCGGACCAAACACTCCCGCCATCGGCGTCGCAACGCCTTTTTTTCCGGCGCCGACAATATTCCTGATCCTGAACCGTCTACAGACGTATGGAACCGCCGCGCACCCCAAAATCGATGATCGAACGAGACACGGACATCACTGCAACTGTGTTGCGTGAGCGTACGAAGCTCGGGAATTTCATCCGGCGCCGCGTGCACGACCAGGGCGACGCTGAAGACATTTTGCAGGATGTCTTCCACGAGTTCGTGCAAGCCTACCGTCTCCCTGCGCCGATCGAACAGGCTAGCGCGTGGCTGTTCCGTGTGGCGCGCAACCGCATCATCGACCGCTTTCGCAAGCGCCGCGAGGAACCGCTGGCCGACATGGCCGGCGACCCGGATGACGTCGAGTATCGACTGGATCTCGCCCTCCCGGCAACGGACGCCGGCCCGGAAGCCCTCTATGCAAGGTCGGTGTTGCTGGAAGCGCTGCAAGAGGCGCTCAACGAATTGCCGGCGGATCAGCGCGACGTGTTCGTCGCTCATGAACTGGAAGGGCGCAGCTTCAAGGAGCTCGCAGCCGAAAGCGGCGTCGGCGTGAACACACTATTGGCACGCAAGCGTTACGCGGTTCTGCATCTACGCGTTCGCTTGCAAGCCGTGTATGACGAACTGGATATCTAAAGGAGCAGATAGATGAGATTCAAACTGAGATGCTTCGGCATGGCACTGCTGGTTCTGGTGGGCATCGCCGTGCTGGGATGGATGGTGATGACGCTATGGAATTGGGTGATCCCGGCGTTATTCATCGGTGGCCGTGCGATCGATTTTCCGCACGCGCTTGGCCTGCTGATTCTGAGCCGGATTCTGTTTGGCGGGTTTCGAGGACGCGGCGGTTGTCACGGACGCCGGCATTGGCGCCGGTGGGAACGGATGACGCCCGAGGAGCGCGAAAATTTTCAGAAGAACCTGTCGTCCGTTGACGGCAAGCGTCCAGAGGATCGCGCATGAGCACCGCTTCGACATCCGCCTGCAAACAGGCCCCAGGCGTGATTGCTCCCGTGGTCAATCTGAAACGGTGCGAAGGCAAGGGAGATTGCGCGGTAGTCTGTCCGGAGAATGTTTTCGACATCCGCCGGATCGATACGGCCGACTACCAGCAATTGGGCGCGCTGAACAAGTTCAAGCTGCGCGTGCACGGGATGAAAGTCGCGTACACGCCAAACGCCGATGCGTGCCGGGCGTGCGGCCTGTGCGTGACGGCGTGCCCCAAACGGGCCATTACGTTAGCCAGGATCGGGGTGTCATAACCATACCGGTTGATCAGCTTACCGTACCCGAACCGACATTCCTCTCGTCGCTCCCCGTCGACCGAACGTCCCTCCGGCTCCGGGTGCTGAACAGGTTCACAAACTGCTCGAAACCCTGAATCGGCAGCGGCTTGCAAAAGAGGAACCCTTGATACGCGTGGCATCCTGCGACTGCCAGGAAGTCTCGTTGCGCTTCAGTTTCGACGCCCTCGGCAATGACACCCAGGTTAAAACTTCGGGCGAGCGCCACGATCGTTCTCGCGATATCGGCGTCGTTGGAATCGACCAGAATGTCGCGCACGAACGACCGGTCAATCTTCAACTGGTCCAACGGCAACCGTTTCAGGTAAGACAGCGAAGAGTAGCCCGTCCCGAAGTCATCCAGCGAAAAAGTCACGCCTCGAGCGCGAAGAGCGGTCATCTTTTCGATAATGTCCTGCACGTTCTCAACGAGAACACTCTCTGTCAGTTCGAGCTTCAACCTGTCCGCCCTCGCCCCAGTCCGGTTGATGACTTCAAGCACACTGTCCACGAAGTCCGGCTCGCGAAATTGCCGGGCACTCACGTTCACAGCCATGGACAGATGCGCCATCGATGGCCGCGTCGCCCATACAGCCAACTGGGTGCATGCGGACGCCAGCACCGTTCGCCCCATCTCCAGAATCAGCCCAGACTCCTCAGCGAGCGGAATAAACTCGCCCGGCGGTATCAAGCCGCGCTCAGGATGCTCCCAGCGCACCAGCGCTTCCGCACCGGTGATGTGATTGCCGTCGACGACCTGCGCCTGATAGTGCAGAACAAACCGGTTCTGCTCGATGGCGTTGCGCAGCCCCACCTCCAGCTCGGCACGCTTGAGCACCGCCGTCTGCATCGCGGGGTCGAAGAAGCACATGGCATTGCGGCCGCGCTCCTTCGATTTATACATGGCGAGATCGGCCTGTTTGAAAAGCTCGTCGGTGGACGTCTGCTCCCCATTGAATACGGTAACCCCGATGCTGGCGGTGCTGCGAAACTGAACGCCATTGAGTTCGTAAGCGTTCCCCAGCACGGCGAGAATTCTTTCTCCCACCGCCACGGTTTCCATGGTCGCATCCGCCAGGTCCAGACTCAGATTGCCCAGCACGACAACGAACTCGTCGCCGCCGACCCGGGCAACCGTGTCTCCCTCATTGACACTACTCGACAGGCGATACGCGACCTGTCGCAGAAGCAGATCGCCCTTGTCGTGCCCAAGCGTATCGTTCAGCGTTTTGAAGTGGTCAAGGTCGATGAACATGAGGGCGGCGCAGACCTTGTTCTGCCGGCTGGCCACCATTGACTGCCTCAACCGATCCAGAAGAAGCGCGCGATTAGGCAGACGCGTCAGCGTGTCATAGAAGGCAAGTTCCCGGATCTTCTCCTCCGACTTCTTGCGCTCGGTGATATCGCGGCCGCTGGTCCGAAAACCAATGAAGTCGCCCCTCTGATTGCTGATCGGCACCCAGGAGACCGACAGCCAAAGGAGCGATCCATCCTTGCGCACGCAACGAAACTCGAGATCGTCGCCGCGAGAACCCTGAAGCCCCTTTTTAAATTCCGGTGCAACGCGCGGGATGTCCTCCGGATGGATGAGCGTGCGGGCGAAATCGGACATCGCCATGCATTCGGCAACCGTATAGCCCGTGTAGTACTCGACCGAGGGATTGATCCAGCGAGGTGTGCCGTCCGGTCCCCACCAGATTTCGAGGTTCACGGTGCAGTCGGCAATGGCGCGAAATTTCTCTTCGTTCTCGCGCAACTCCCGCGTCATCGCCGAGGCGAGGCGCATGGCACGCTCGCGCCCTGTCATCATGAGCCAGGTCAGCAGCGCCAGCAGGAGACTCAGCCCCGTGCCAGTCCCTGCGATTAACACCTCCGCATTACGTCCCATCCGGGATCGAAACTCGTCGGAGGCGCTCATCGACAGCATCCAGTCGTGTCCGTCCACAACCAGATATTCGTTTGCGGAGATGAGCGCGGGCGCATGCCGGTTGTTTGCATCCGAAGTGCGATGCAGCAGTGCTGCCTCCAATGGCTCCACGCCATCGTAGATGGCTAGCGAAATGCCGGGAGGCTGTTCGCCGTAGAGACTGGCCATCACATCGTGCATACGGAACGATGCATAGACCCAACCGACTATGTTCGTCCGACGCTGCGTAACGTTGTCCTGCGGTTTGCCGGCAGCGTAGATCGGCAGATAAAGGATGAAGCCCGGCCGGGGGTCCGCATCCATATCAACCGACAGACGCACCTTTCCCGAGAGAACCGCGAGGCCGGAGTCGCGGGCTTTCTCCAACGCCGAGCGACGCACCGGCTCGTTCCAGGCGTCAAAACCGGGCGAGCTGCGTGCAAGGCCAACAAAGGGCTCGCGCTGAACGATCGGCGCATAGTCCTCGCGCAACCCGTCGGGATGAATCGTGTAGCCTGGAACGCCGCTCTCGCGCATGTCCGCTATATGGGTCGCTCTACGCGCCGCCGGCACCCATTCGACCACCCCCACGGCGTGGACCCCGGAAAAGTTCGCGTCAAGATTGAGCGCGCTCACGTAGCGCCGGAACCTGCCGCGATCGAACTCTCCGTTCGCGGCAAACATGCTCTGCACGCCCCGCAGCATCAGCTCGTAGGTCGCCATCCGCTGTTCGATGCGGCCTACCGCATCACTCAGCGTGTAATCGAACTGCGTCTGAAACTCTTTGCGCGTCGCCTGCCGTTCGTGATCCCACACTGTCCACGTCACGCCAAGCGACGCGGATAACACCAGCAACGGCAGCAGGACCGAGCGCAGCCGGCTCACGGTGACGCCTTGAAGTTGACCATGGCGTCGGCCAGTTCCGGCCTGAAGTACTTTTCGAAGATACGGCGCACCGTTCCGTCAGCACGCATTTCATCGACCAGCGCCCGCCACTTCTCCCGCTCGGAGGCCGGCAGCGCTTTCTTCGACATGATCAGACCGTGCGGCACCGAGGGATCGTTAAACTCAACGATCGTCGTCACGTCGCGGATCTTTTTCTCATCCAGCGCGGGGTAATCGAAGGGCTCGATAATCATGCCCTGAATCTGTCGGAGAACCAGCGCCTGATAGAGCGGTTCGAGCCCGCCCGCGAGGCTTACCCGGTTTTCCGCCGTCAGTCTGTCGACCAGTTCGTTGGCCGAGGTGCTGTAGCGGAAACTGCGGATCACGCCGAGTTGCGCGCGTTTATTGTTTTCGAAGTCCGCGACGTTCTGGATGCCGGCATCCTTGCGCACGAGCAGATAGTATTTATTGCTGAAGTACCACGCAAACGAAGCATATTGATTGCGTTCGTCATTCGCGATTCCAGAAAGACTGAAGTCGAGTGCGCCTGACTCGATCAGTTTCCAGATACGCGCGCGCGACATCAGACTGACCCTGATCTTGCAACCGCTACGCCGGATCAGCTCGTCGGCAAAGTCCTTGTCGATACCGCTATCGGTATCGAGCGAATAGAGCAGCCCGTGGTCGTGCAATCCCAGCGTAAACGGCCGGGAACAAGCCGGTCCGCCTGCGAACGCATTGCTGATGAAACACCCTGCAAACAGCACCCCGGTAAGCCAGCTTCGAATCACAACGCCTCCGTAGCGGAACGACGCCCAGTTAAATTCTTATCAGTGATCACAATCTGACGGCCTGTTCAGACAGGCTTTTTTTAAATATCTGACTTTTATCACACATTTCGGGAAGTTTTCCCGCTCCAACGCGTCGCCGATGTGCTGCGAGCCTGCAAGATTTTCTTTGGCAAGGCTTCCGTACGCATTGTCGACACTCTGCTGTCGTTCTTGAAGGCCTCTTGCGGAATTCTTGTCGTCGCGAATAGTTTCATGTAAGGGAAAACCCGTATAATCGCCAGGCGAGAGGTCAGACAACTATAGGACACAATAGTGGTCGAGACCTGGCCGCGCCCTGCCGCGCAGCGCCTACCCTGACAAGCCCTTCTTTCCCAGCCCCGTGAATCCGACTGCGACTGCCCTGCCTTTCCGAAACGCCCTCTTCGCGATGCTCGGCATCGGCCTCGTCAACATGCTGGTCGCACTCGACCAGACCGTCGTCAGCACCGCGTTGCCCTCGATTGTCGCCGAACTGCATGGCTTCGAGTACTACGCGTGGATTGCCAGCGCGTACCTGTTGGCGTCGGTGGTGACGGTCCCCGTGTTCGGCCGGCTCGGCGACTATTTCGGCCGCAAGCGTTTCGTGATCGCCGCGGTCATCACGTTCACGGTGGCCTCGGTGCTCTGCGGCGTGGCGAACGACATGCTGTTCCTCGTCATCGCGCGCGGTCTGCAAGGCGTCGGCGGCGGGATGATGGTGGGCACGGCGTTCGCGTCGATCCCGGATCTTTTCCCCGATCCGCGCGCACGGGTGCGCTGGCAAGTGGTGATGGCGGCCGCCTACGGAATCGGCACCGCGGCGGGTCCGTCGCTCGGTGGCTGGATGAGCGAGCATTGGGGCTGGCGCTCCACCTTCCTGATCAACCTGCCGGTCGGCGCCGCGGCGCTCTATTTCATCTGGGCGCATCTGCCCAATTTCCGGCGTCCGCACGAGGGCGAGGTCAAGATCGACTGGCTCGGCGCGGCGCTGGTCGCCGCCGTGTTGGGCGGCTTGCAGGCTTTTATCGAAGCGGTGCCGAAACACGGTCTGACACCCGGCAACCTGGCGCTGGCGGCTTTCGTGATCGTGGGCGCGATTGCGTTGCTGGTGTGCGAGAAACGCGCCACGCATCCGATCATTCCGCTCGACCTCTTCAAGGACGCGCAACTCGTCACGCTCTTCGTACTCGGCTTCCTGTCCGGCTTCGTGATGTTCTCGCTGATCTTCTTCGCGCCGCTGCTGTTGCAAGGCGGTTTTGGACTGTCGCCGCAACAGGCCGGCCTGCTCGCTACGCCAATTGCCGCCTGTATCGCACTCGGCAGTCTCCTGAATACGCGCATCGTCATTCATCTGAAGAAACCCACGCGAATTCTGTCGATCGGCTTCGCGCTGCTGCTGTTCGCATCAATCGCATTGGCGTTTGCCAATCCTGAGACGCCGCACGTGTGGATCGAATTGCCGATGGCGGCCGTCGGCATCGGCCTGGGTTTCATCCTGAACAATCTGAATGTGTTCGGCCAGGAGATTGCCGGACGTGAACGCTTCGGCATCACGACCGCACTGCTGCAGTCCACGCGGATGGTGGGCGGGATGCTTGGCACCAGCATTGTGGCAACCGTCGTGCAGCACCACTACCGCAACGTCGTCACGCGAACGATGAGCGTGCTCGGCGAGCCGGCCGTTTCGCAGTGGCAGCCGCGTTTTGTCGATCTACGTATCCTGATCGATGAAGCAGTGCGCGCGAAACTGATTGCGGATATGAAGACGTCGGGGCTCAATACGCTGGCGTTGATCGACACGGCACGCGATGCACTGGTGCAGTCGATTCATATCGGCGTGTGGCTGACGGCGGTGGCGGCACTTGCGGCCGCCTTGCTCGTGCAACGCATCTCGCACGTTGTGTTCCGCCGGAGTTGAGGGCGGCGAAACCGCCCTCACTGCTTGTGCCGCTTATTGCCCCACTTACTGCGCACCGAGCTTCTTGATCAGGGCATCGAGTTGCGCCATTTCTTCTTCGGTCAGATCGGTCAGCGGCGCCCGCACCGGACCCGCGCCGTGGCCGACCAGCTTCGCGCCGGCCTTCACGATACTCACCGCATAACCCTGACGACGGTTGCGGATCGCCAGATACGGCAGGAAGAACTCGTCGATCAGCTTGCCGACGGTCGCGTGATCATCCGCCGCAATCGCGCGATAGAAATCCATCGCCGTCTTCGGAATGAAGTTGAACACAGCCGACGAATACACCGGCACGCCCATCGCCTTATAAGCCGCGGCGTAGATTTCCGCGGTCGGCAGGCCGCCGAGATACGAGAAACGGTCGCCGAGGCGGCGGCGAATCGTCACCATCGCCTCGATTTCACCCACGCCGTCCTTGAAGCCGATCAGGTTCGGGCAACTGTCCGCGAGACGTTCGAGCATGTCCGCATTCAGTTTCGAATTCGCGCGGTTATAAACGATCACGCCGATGTTCTTCACGGCCTTGCAGACCTGCTCGACGTGCGTGGCAATCCCTTCCTGCGATGCCTCGGTCAGATAGTGCGGCATCAGCAGCACGCCGCTCGCGCCGAGGCGCTCGGCTTCCTGTGCGTAATCGATCGCCACGCGCGTCGGACCACCCGCGCCGGCGAGAATCGGCACCTTGCCTCTGCAGGTTTCAGTCGCCGTACGAACCACGTTCGTGTAATCGCTTTTGGTCAGCGAGAAAAATTCGCCCGTGCCGCCGGCGGCAAACAGCGCGGTCGCGCCATAGGGCGCGAGCCATTCGAGGCGCGCAGCATAGGTATCGGCGCGGAAATCGCCTTGTTCGTCGAAGTCGGTCACCGGAAAGGACAGCAGGCCTTCAGAAACGATCGCTTTGAGTTCTTGGGGTGAGGTCATAGCGTGAATAGCGTGACAGCTTGAATAGTGGGTAAAAGCGGGCGGCCACACGAAGCGCCGCTCAGATCATGAAGAAACTCAGCGCACCAGACACGGGCGCTTGTTATCGAACTTCCAGTTCGGAATCAGGTACTGCATGGCCACGCCGTCGTCGCGCGCGCCGAGGCCATGTTGCAGATACAGCGCGTGCGCCTTCTCGATCTCGTCCATATCCAGCTCGACACCGAGGCCGGCAGCCTGAGGCACCTTGACCTTGCCGCCGACGATCTGCAGCGGCTCGCGCGTCAGGCGCTGACCGTCCTGCCAGATCCAGTGCGTGTCGATCGCCGTGATCTTGCCGGGCGCCGCTGCCGCGACATGCGTGAACATCGCAAGCGAAATGTCGAAGTGATTGTTCGAATGCGAGCCCCAGGTGAGCCCCCACTCGTTGCACATTTGCGCCACGCGCACCGAGCCCTGCATGGTCCAGAAATGCGGATCGGCAAGCGGAATATCCACGGACTGCAACTGGATCGCGTGACCCATCTGACGCCAGTCGGTCGCGATCATGTTGGTCGCCGTCGGCAAACCGGTCGCACGGCGGAATTCGGCCATCACTTCGCGGCCCGAGTAGCCGTTTTCCGCGCCGCACGGATCTTCCGCGTAAGCCAGCACGTCGTGTTGATCGCGGCACAGGCGCACCGCTTCCGCGAGCGACCATGCGCCGTTCGGGTCGAGCGTGACGCGGGCATTGGGGAAGCGTTCAGCGAGCGCCGTCACCGCTTCGATTTCGGCGTCGCCCGTCAGCACACCCCCCTTGAGCTTGAAATCGTTGAAGCCATAGCGCGCTTGTGCTGCCTCGGCAAGCCGCACCACCGCTTCGGGTGTCATGGCTTCTTCGGTACGCAGGCGCTCCCAGTCGTCGCGCCCTTCCGCGCCACTGTCATAGGGCAGATCGGTTTTCTTGCGGTCGCCGATATAGAACAGATAACCGAGCATCTCCACTTCGTCGCGTTGCTGGCCTTCGCCGAGCAGTGCCGCGACAGGGACGTCCAGATGCTGGCCGAGCAGATCGAGCAGCGCGGCTTCGAGTGCGGTCACTGCGTGAATGGTGGTGCGCAGATCGAAAGTCTGCAGGCCGCGGCCGCCGGCGTCGCGGTCGGCGAACTGCGTGCGCGCCTTGTTCAGGATCGCTTGTAGATTGCCGATCGACTGACCGACAACCAGCGGACGCGCGTCGTCGATCGTCTTGCGGATGCTCTCGCCGCCCGGCACTTCGCCGACGCCGGTGTGTCCCGCGCTGTCGCGCAGAATGACGATATTGCGCGTGAAGAACGGGCCATGCGCGCCGCTCAGATTCATCAGCATGCTGTCACGGCCGGCGACGGGCACGACGCGCAGCTCGGTCACGATCGGCGTGGCGTTCGATTGGGATGAGTTCGTGGACATGATAGTGGGACCAGGTAAGTGAATGAGCCGACTGGCGGCGGTCGATCGAAATTCAATGCGCTTTGCTATGAAGCGGCTCAGCCAACGCGTCGCGGTTCACACGGCGATTGCGGGTCAGGAAGCCGGCCGCCGCCGCGATCAGCGAAGCCACGCCCAAGGCGTACAGACCACCAGTGATCGAGCCGGTGTGCTGCTGCAGATAACCGAACGCAGCCGGTGCGAAGAAGCCGCCGAGGTTGCCGACCGAATTGATCAGCGCGATGACGGCGGCGGCCACGCGTGCGTCCAGATAACCCTGCGGAATCGGCCAGAAGAGCGAAGACGCGGCCTTGAAACCGATCGCTGAGAAGCAGATTGCCACAAACGACAGCACCGGATTACCCGACGTCGAAGCGAACAGCCCGCACGCCGCGATGACGAGCGCCACCGCCAGCCACGCTTGCTGAAAACGCCATTTCGCGGACAACACCGCGAAGCAGTACATCGCGACCATGGCGATGAGCCAGGGAATGGTATTGAACATGCCGACTTCGAAGTCCGAGAGTCCGCCCATCTTGCGGATGATCGTCGGCAGCCAGAAGGTGGCCGCGTAAATGGTCAATTGAATCGCGAAGTACAGGAAGCAGAACAGCAGGATCTGCGGGTCCTTCAGCAATTTCATGGCCGGCAGATGCGCGCCGCCTTGCGCCACGCGCTCGGCCTGCTCCGCCGCGATCGAGCTTTCGAGAACGGTCTGCTCCTCCGCCGTCAGCCAGGAGGCATCGCGAATGCGCGACTTCAGCAGCAGCCAGCTCACACCGCACAGCAGGATCGAGAAGCCGCCCTCGATGAGAAACATCCATTGCCAGCCGTGCAGGCCAAGACCGCGAATCGACAACAGACTGCCTGTGATCGGACCGGACAGCACCGACGCAAGCGCGGAGCCCGACAGAAAAACCGCCACGGCCTTGCCGCGCTCTTTCTGCGGCAGCCATTGGGTGAAGTAAAACACCACGCCCGGAAAGAAGCCCGCTTCAGCGATGCCGAGCAGGAATCGCAGCACGTAAAAGGACGTATCGTTCCAGACGAACGCCATGGCCGCCGCGACCAGTCCCCAGGTGCCCATGATGCGGGTCAGCCAGGCGCGCGCGCCGTACTTCTGCATCAACACGTTCGACGGCACCTCGAACAACGCATAGCCGACAAAGAACAACCCGCTCCCGAGGCCATAGGCGGCAGCGCCGATGCCGAGGTCCGTCTGCATGTGGGAATTGACGAAGCCGATGTTCACGCGATCGATGTAGTTCGCGATGAACATGATCAGGAAAAGCGGCAGCACGTGCCGCTTGACCTTCGAGACCGCGGACTCGAGCGGGTCAGCGGCGGCGGTGAGAGCAGATGTCAAGGTTGTCTCCAGTTCCGGTCACTCCGGCGGCCAGATCGAACGCACCCCGGCATATTCGAGCAGGCCGGGTGATTCGGTCTCAAAATGCGTGATACGTTGTCTGACGACAGTCTACCGCGTTCCAATCACCGAATCCAATGGGGTGTTTACCCTGCCATTCAAGCTATGTATGCCGGGGTGCAGCCACCGCAGCACCACCACAACCATTGACATCGTAGAATCGAATTAAGACGTCTGATGACATGATAAAAGGTTGACGGCTGTGCCGGCTAGGTCCGGTCAACGAGTCATTGCCGCCGGCATCGAGAGCACGAGATTCAAATCGGCATCTTTCGGACAGACGCTATGATGGCTATGTCGAGGCGACGCGCGACGTCACTCGCCCACGCAACCTGTGAATTTCCAGCCGATTAGTCAATAAGCAACAGCGATGAGCAGCCTAACTGAGAAGGTGGTGGCCACCCTTTCCGATGAAATCCGCCGCGGCAGCCTGCGGCCCGGAGACCGTATCCCGACTGAAGTCGCGATGATGAAGCAGCTCTCGGTGAGCCGCTCCGTGGTCCGCGAGGCCATCTCGCGCCTGCAGGCGGCCAAAGTGGTCGAGACGCGTCACGGCATCGGCACGTTCGTTCTGGAGCCGGCCACGGAACAGTCCATGCAGCTGCCCGCCGCCGACCTCTCCAGCATGCTGGACGTCATGGCGATCATCGAATTCCGCATCGACGTCGAAGCGGCCTCGGCCGCGCTCGCGGCAGCGCGACGCACCGAGCAGAATCTCAAGCAGATTCGCGCCGCACTGGAGCGCTTCGAGTCCGAACTCGAACGGGGAAGCACCGACACGTTGGCGCACGACATCGAATTTCATCTGCAGATCGCGCGCGCCAGCGGCAACCGCTACTTCTTCGACGTGCTCAGTCAACTCGGCCGCGCGGTGAGCCCGCGAACGCGGCTCGGCACCGCCGAGATCGCGGAACTCGACCATATCGAGATCCTGCGCAACGTGCTCAGCGAGCATCAGATGATCTACCGGGCCATCGAACGCCAGGACGCGGATGATGCGCGCGCCGCGATGCGCATGCATCTGAGCAATAGCCGCGAGAGACTTCGGCGCGCGCACGAGTTGAGCAAGGCGAGCGGCTGAGCCGGATAACCGGCGAGCTCTCTCTTCGCTTCACGCTTCGGGCTGCCTGACGGCACCAGCTAACCAGGACAAGAAGCCGGCTAAGGGACCGCAGCCGGATCCTCAACCTCCAGCCCCATCAACGCCGAACTCAACGATTTGCCGTGCGCGTCGAGCGCAAGCGAGCGCGTCACGCCTCCGCCAAGCGCATGGCCGAGTACGAAGTTAAATGCGGCGATGCCAGGCAGTTCGTAGCGCACGACTTCGCCACGTACAACGTCGTTCAAATGCGCCTTGACCCGCTCCGGTGTCAACACCGCCCGCAGATGCTCATAGTGTTTCGCGTCATAACAGATGACGGAGATATTCAGCGTATTGCCCTTGTCGCCGGTCCGCGAATGAGCAAGCTCACGTAGTTTCATATCACGCCTCCACCAGCGAGAATGCCGGCTTGACATGCTCGCGCGGCAACAATACCGATTGCACCGCGACGACTTCGCGCGCTGACTTGGTCACGCCGCCACCGCCCGCCGGGCCGTTCGTGTAAAGCGTCTCTACCTCGTTGCCGATCTTCACTGCTTGCGCCAGCGATTCAGTGCGCCCCGCGACCCGTACTCGCACTTCATAAGGCTCGGCGTGACCTGCAGCCAACGTGTCGCCATGCAGAGCGTTCACACCGATCAGATCGAAGCGTAATTCACGCGTTTCGACGCCCGTCAGGGCAAGCCTTTCCCGCACGATATCGAGTGCAAGCCGGGCACGCGCCAGCGCGCCGGGACCGCCGTACGAAATCTGCCCTTCGCCGATATAGCCGTCGAAGTAAGCGACCGACACCTTCAACGTATCGGTACGCGGCGCGCCGCGCCCGCCGCTCACACGAATGCGATCCGGCGCTTCCTGCGCAACACGCACCTGCGTGAAATCGGCGACCACGTCCGGTTGCAGATAACGCTGCGGATCGTGAATCTCGTACAGCAGTTGCTCTTTGCAGGTTGCCTCGCTTACCCGGCCACCGGCCTGCGGGAGCTTGGTGATGACCACCGTGCCATCTGCCGCGACTTCGGCGATGGGAAAGCCGAGCCTCGCGAGATTGGGCACGTCCTTGAAACCTGGATCGGCAAAATACCCGCCGGTGATTTGTCCCGCGCATTCGAGCAGATGGCCGGTCACGGTCGCCTGGCCAAGGGTCTGCCAGTCGTCCATCTGCCAGCCGAATTCGTGGATCAATGGCGCGACGAACAACGACGGATCGGCGACACGTCCAGTCAGGACAATTTGCGCGCCGGCCGCAAGCGCCTCGACAATCGCCGCCGCGCCAAGGTAGGCATTCGCGGATACGAGTCGATCACGGTACGAAGCAACACTTTCCCCGGACTCCTCGAAACGGAAATTGCCCTGCCGCACGACGTCGAGTACATCGTCGCCGGTGACGGCGGCAATCTTCACATCGCCGAGACCGAGCGCGCGCGCGACCTCGGCAGTCTTTCGCGCCGCCGCAAGCGGATTGGCGGCGCCCATGTTCGAAATGATCCGCACGCCGTTGCGAATCGCTGCGGGAAGCACGGCCGCCATGCGCGTTTCGAGCAACGGGTCGTAGCCCAGTTCCGGGTCTTTGCTGCGCGCCTGCTGCGCGATCGCAATGGTGCGTTCGGCGAGGCACTCGAACACGAGGTAGTCGAGCGCGCCGTGTTCCGCCAGTTCGACCGCGGGTTCAATACGGTCGCCGGAATACCCCGCGCCCGCGCCGATTCGGACCGGCTGCCTACGTGGATTAGCTGTCATGCTGGTCGCTTCCATTCAGTCAAACAGTCAAGCTCACAACGAGAATATCCCCAGCACGACGCAGGCGATCGTCATGACGATCGACGCGCCGAACAGCAGGGGGAACGTGAATTTCTGGTGGTCAGCGAGATCGATACCGCACAGGCCGACCACGAGGAAAGTCGCCGGCGTCAGCGGGCTGACCGGAAAGCCGGTGGTCATCTGGCCGAGCAGCGCGGCCTGGCCGACATGCACGGCGGGCACGCCGAGTTGGCCGGCCACTTCGGCAATTACCGGCAGCACGCCGAAGTAAAACGAATCCGGATCGAACAGCATGCTCAACGGCATCGACACCAACCCGAGCGCGACAGGGATGTGGCCCGCCATGGCGGGCGGCACGAAGCCGACTGCCGCCTGTGCCATTGCCTTCAGCATGCCGCTGCCCTGCATCACGCCGGTAAACACGCCGGCCGCCAGCAGAATGCCGGCCATCATCAACGCGGCGCGCGCGTGAGCGTCGATCCGCTTACGCTGCATGTCGACGTTCGGATAGTTCACCATCAACGCGATACATAGTCCGACCATGAACATGATGGCCGGTGGAATCTTCTCGCCCATCACCACCATCGTGCCGAGCACGACGAGCGTCAGGACGATGTTGAACCAGAAGTTTTTCGGCCGGCGCAAGGCCTGCTCTTCGGGCGTCAACTCGCGTTTTGGCATCGGCGCGGAGCCGTTCGCGGCGGTGAGGCCGAGCCGCCTTTCCTCGCGCCGCCCAAGCCAGAACGCCATGCTGAAGACAAACACCAGGCCGATCAGCTGCACGGGAATCAGCGGATTAAACAACGCTGAAATCGGCAGATGCAGCGAAGCCGACGCGCGAATCATCGGCCCCGTCCACGGCAGAAAATTGATGCCGGCGGCCATCGAAACGGCCGCGGCCAGCACGCGCCGGTCCATCTTCAAACGGTCATAGAGCGGCAGCATCGCGGGAATCGTGACGAGAAAGCACACCGCACCGGACCCGTCGAGGTGAATCAGCAGCGCAAGCAACGTGGTGCCCATCACGATCCGTGTGGGCCGCGTGCCGACAGCGCGCAGAATGCGGTCGATGATCGGATCGAGCGTGCCGGCATCGGTGATGGTGCCGAAGTACAGAATCGCAAACACGAACATGCCGACAACCGGCGCGAGACTCTTGAGCCCGTCGATCACGAATTTGCTTGTCTGAAAACCGAACCCGCCGATCAGCGAAGCAGCGAGCGGCACGATGATGAGCGCCACCAAGGGCGACATCCGTTTCGACAGAATCGCGCCGAGTAGCACGACGATGGTGGCTAGCCCCAGCAGTGGCAGCATGTCCTTGTCTCCGATGTTGTTTTTTACTGTGATCCAGCGTAAGTTCGAGGCGGCGATAAATCAATTGAAATGAATTGATCGCAGCTATTACAAACCATCATGGATCTGAACCTTCGGGACATTCGCGCGTTTATCGCCGTGGCGCAAACCGGCAGTTTCACGCGCGCGGCCACGCGCCTGCATCTCTCTCAACCGGCCTTGACGGTGCAAATACGGCGCCTCGAGGAGACGGTCGGCCTGCGCCTGTTCGATCGCAACAGCCGCAACGTCGCGCTCACACCGACCGGCCGCGAACTGTTACCGCTCTTGCAAAAGTCCCTGCATGACATGGAGCACGTGCTGATCGACGCGCGTGCGCTCGGCGAAGGATCGAGCGGCACGGTGCGGATCGCGTGCTTGCCCACGTTCGCGGCGAGCGTATTGCCGGAACTCGTGCAGGACCTGAAGAAGACCGTTCCGCGCGTGAGCTTTCATGTGCGCGACGTGGTCGCCAGCATGGTCAACACGCTGGTGCGCAACGAGGAAGTGGATATCGGTTTGACCGGCGGCGAACTGGGCGACGCCGGCTTCGAGGTGCTGCATGCGGGCATCGACCGACTGGTGGCGGTGTTTCCGAAGCGCCATGCGCTGGCGCGCCGCAAACGCATCACGCTGGCCGACCTTGCCAGTGTTCCGCTCGTGCTCACGGCGCAAGGCACGAGCGTGCGAGCTGTAGTCGACAGCGCGTTTGCCGATGCGCAGGCCATGCCGGAGATTGCGTGCGAGCCGACCTACATGATGAGCGCGGTCGCGATGGTGCGCGCGGGGCTCGGCGTGACCATCC
This sequence comes from Paraburkholderia nemoris, assembly GCF_905221015.1. Classification (NCBI taxonomy): domain Bacteria; kingdom Pseudomonadati; phylum Pseudomonadota; class Betaproteobacteria; order Burkholderiales; family Burkholderiaceae; genus Paraburkholderia; species Paraburkholderia nemoris. Next base: position 132,109 of record NZ_CAJNBO010000010.1, read on the forward strand.
TGCCGGCGTCGGCCCGCGAGGTCAGAGCGGAACCTGAACTGATCGTGCGCCCCATCGACGATCCCGCGTTCACGCGCCCTATCGCCCTTATCAAGAAGCGTGGCAAGACCCTGCCGCCGGTCACGGAAACCTTCGTTGCGGTGTTGATCGACAAGCTCGGCAGGATTGCAGCGGCCGGACAGGCTTGAGATCGAGGGGCGGCCAGACGCGCCAGTTCGCCGCGGCGCGCATTATCAGTTTCCCGCAGCTTACCTTTCAATTTCAAACAGAACCCGAATCGCCGCGCTATTCGTCTGTTTTAATCGAAGAACAGCACGCTAGTATTTACATCGCGCGGGCGCGAGGAAACGTTCGCGCGCATTTTCCGAAAAACGTCGAAAACCAAAAAATGATAATCAGCCAATTTCGAATGCTCGTGGTGGCCGCGGCCTCGTTCGCCACGATCGCGCCGGCGTATGCAGGGTTAGGCGGCGCACCGACCTACCCCGTGACCGCCAGCAGCACCAGCGCAGGGGCAGCCAGCCTGGGCGGCAGCGCGGTGGCCCGCTTTGCTGCCAGCGGCAATGCGGCTTCGTCCACTTACACCGTGAGTCAGACCACGCTTGCGTCGGGCACGGTGGTGAACGAGTACATCGCGGCGGGCAATACCGTGTTCGCGTTGAGCTGGGAAGGTCCGACCATGCCGCCGCTCAACACGCTGCTCGCGACTTACTTCCCGTCTTACGTGCAGGGACTCACCGATGCGCACGCAGCGCAAGGCGGTGGCTATGGCGCAGCGGTCGTGCGTCAGTCGGCTCTGGTTGTTGAAACAGGTGGCCATATGGGCGCCTTCGTGGGTCGAGCCTACCTGCCGCAAGCCTTGCCGCAAGGCGTTAGCGCTGACGACATCAAGTAAGTCTTTAAAAATCAATCGAGAGAATAAAAGTGCGCAAAATCGCATGGATCATTGCCGCGGCGCTCGGCCTGAGTCTGGCTGGCTGCGGTGGGGGCGGTAGCGGGGGTAGCAACAGCGGAACCAACAGCAACACATCGATAAACGCACCTGGCGGTTCGCCGGCGACGCCGAGCGGCACGAGTTCTTCGTCCAACGCCCTCGCGGTGGACGCGTCGGCAGTGCCTACTGCGGTCGGTCCCGGCAATACGATAGCCGTGACGGTCAGCCGAACGGGCATCCACAATCAGCCCATGGTCAGCGTCACGATCTGCGCCCCAGGATCTAGCGCAGGCACCAACTGCGCGACGATTCCGAACGTGATCGTCGATACCGGATCGTTCGGGCTACGTCTGGTTCGCTCAGCGATTCCGGCCGCCACCTTCAGCGCGCTGACAGCCGAAAACGCTCAGCCGAGCGGTCTGCCGCTCGCCGAATGCGCATTGTTCGGCAGCGGCTATGCATGGGGCTCCGTCCATCTTGCGGACGTTGCGCTTTCGGGTGAGATTGCCCCGAGCTTGCCGATCCACGTGATCGGCGATTCGGACCTGACCGTGGCCGCGCCGACCGAATGCCAGGTTGGCCGCGCACTGGTCACCACGGCCGATATCGGCGCAAACGGCATCCTCGGAATCGGCGTGAGCCCGAATGACTGCGGCACGGCATGTGCGAATGCAGCGGTCTCGACGTTCTACTACACCAACGCCGGCACGGCCACCTCGGTACCCGTAAGCGGACAGATCACCAATCCGGTCACACTGTTCGGGCAGGACAGCAACGGTGTGATTCTGGAGATGGCGCAGGTTTCCGACAGCGGCAGCACGACGGCTCAGGGTACGCTGGTGTTCGGGATCGACACGCAGACCAACAATGCGTTGTCAGGCACCGGCGCCACGCTGATCAGGACGAACGGGAACGGCGACTTCGCGTCGATCTACGGCGGCTCCACGCTGACGAAGACGTTCTTCGATTCCGGATCGACGGTGTTGTTCTTCCCCGACCTGACGATCCCGGTTGATAGCGCGTCCGGATACTACATCCCGACGACGACGGTGGGGCGAACGTCCACGCTGGTGGCAACCAGTCCGGCGAGTGTCTCACTCGGTTTCAATATCGCCAACGGAACGACGCTGAACGCGTCAGGAAATAACGCGTTCAATAACCTCGGTATTTATCTGTCGCGGCAGTTCGACTTCGGCATGCCGTTTTTCTACGGGCGGCACGTGTACTACGGCATTTCGGGCAAGACGTCCACGGGTGGGGGCACGGGGCCTTATGTGGCGTATGTTTCGAGTTGAGGGGTAGTGGTTCTGCAAGCAAACCCGGCCTGAGCGCCGGGTTTGTTTTTAGTGGCGCCGAATCTGCACGAGCGCCTTCGCCTAATAAATCCCCATCGCCCCTTCAATACTCCGCACCATCGAAACCAGCCGCGGTCCGATATCGCCTTCGAGCTGATTGTCCTTCAGCAGATAAGAAGGCACGCCGCAGTTGAACACCAGAATCTCGCCATCGGCTGAAGGTTTCATCGGCACGGCGACGGCGTGGACTTCGCGTCGCAAGTCTCCGTACGAGACGCAGAAGCCCCGCTCGTAGAAGTAATCAATGCTGCTCATCACGCGCTCGCGAAACGTAGTCCATTCATTCGGCGACTTCACCGCGATCTCGTTGCAGAGCGCCTCGCGCCGCTCGGCCGGCAGCGCGGCGAGCAGTGCGCGGCCCATCGCGGTTCGCACGATCGGATAGCTAAGCCCGATATCCGCGGGCAAACCCAAAGGCGTCGTGCTACGGCTGCTTTCCAGGTACACGACATTGAGCCGGTCGCGCATGCCGAGTGAGACCGAGCCGCGAATCTGATCGGCCAGGTCCTTCATCGAAGGCCGCGCGATCTGCCGCACACTCAGGCTCGCGAGCAACGGATAGCTCAACGACAGCACGGCCGAGCCGAGCTGAAACTTGTTGTTCATACGATTGACGCGCAGGTAGCCGAGCCGCGTCAACGTGTAGGTGAAGCGCGAAATGGTGGCCTTGGTCATGCCGGTGCGCGCCGCCAGTTCCGCATTGCCGAGTTGCGATTCACGCGGCGTGAAGCAATGCAGGATGTCGAGGCCGCGCGCCAAGGTGGTGGCGAACTGCCGATCACCGTCGAATTCGTCGGGCACGTAGCGCGCCTTCGAATCCAGATAGTCGCTTGCCAGCGCCGCGGCTTCGGAAGGCTTGTTGTTGGCTGCCATGGTCGTCTCCCTTCAGATAGCCAATTTTGCGCCTCCTGTTCAGCATATCCAAACTCTGTTCTGCAGAGTCGAACAAATCGCGCCGGTGACCTGTAAATCTTCGATAGTGCAGTCATAAATCGACTCACATGACGGAGACAAGCATGATCAGCAACCCCTCGCATTTCGACTCGATGCTCGCCGACGTCGCGCGTTTCGTTCGTGAAGAAGCGATTCCGCGCGAAAACGAAATCGAGCAGGCGGATGCCGTGCCGGCGGATCTCGTCGAACGCATGCGCGAACTCGGTTATTTCGGCTGGAGCATTCCGCGCGACTTCGGCGGCGCAGGACTGTCGACGGAGCAACTCGTGCGCGGCGCATTCGCGCTTTCGCAAGCCTCGGTGGCATTTCGCGCGCGGGTCGGCACGAATACCGGCATCGGGTCGGAAGCGCTCGTCGCCGATGGCACCGACGCGCAGAAGCAGCGCTATCTGCCGCGTCTCGCTTCGGGCGAATTGACCGGCGCTTTCGCGCTGACCGAAGCGGACGCCGGCTCGGACGCCACCGCGTTGCGCACCACCGCGCGGCGTGATGGCGATGACTACATTCTCGACGGCAGCAAGTGCTTCATCACCAACGCGCCGATCGCGGACCTGTTCACGGTGATGGCCCGCACCGATCCGGCCACGCCGGGCGCCGGCGGCATTTCCGCGTTTCTTGTCGAACGCGGCATGCCGGGTCTCTCCACCAGCGCGCCTTACGACAAGATGGGCCAGGCGGGCTCACCGGTCGGTGACGTGGTGTTCAATGCGTGCCGGGTGCCCGCAGCCAATCTGATCGGCGGTGTCGAAGGTCAAGGCTTCCGGACCGCGATGAAGGTATTGAACAAGCAGCGCATCCACCTGGCCGCGCTGTGCACCGGCCCGGCAATGCGGATGCTGGACGAAGCCGTTGCGTACACATCGAAACGCGAGCAGTTCGGCAAACCCGTCGCTGAGTTCCAGCTCGTGCAGGCGCTGATCGCCGAATGCCAGACTGAAATTTTCGCCGCGCGCTCGATGATTCTCGAAACCGCCCGCAAACGCGATGCAGGCGAAGACGTCGCGCTGGAAGCATCGATGTGCAAGATGTTCGCTTCGGAGATGTGCGGACGCGTCGCGGACCGTGCGGTCCAGATGCTCGGCGGGCGCGGTTATCTCGCGGGAAATGCGGTCGAGCGCTTCTACCGCGACGTGCGCGCGTTCCGCATCTATGAAGGCACCACGCAGATTCATCAGCTGAACATCGCGAAGATCACGCTGCGGCGCGCGGCTGAACGGGCTCAGGCGAAACAGAAGGACAGCGTTCACACCGACGCTGCGCGTGCCGCATGAGCGCCGCCATGAACACCACCGCACACACCACAAACACGCTCGACATTCAACGGCTCGTCGAGCCGCGCTCGATTGCAATCATCGGCGCCTCGAACGATCCGAAGTCGATCAGCGGCCAACCGATGCGCTTTCTCATGCAGCACGGGTATCAGGGCGCGCTGTATCCGGTGAATCCGAAGTACGCCGAGATTGCCGGCGTGGCGTGCCATGGCAGCATCGCCGCGTTACCCGCCACACCCGATCTCGCGTTGATCCTCGTCGCGGCGCGCCGTGTTCCCGACATGCTGCGCCAGTGCGGCGAAAAAGGTATCGGCTTCGCGATCGTCTACAGCTCCGGATTCGCGGAAGCGGGCGAAGCCGGCGCCGCGTTGCAGCGCGAATGCGCGGAAGTCGCGAAGACGTTCGGCATCCGCGTGATCGGCCCGAACTGCCAGGGATTCGTCAGCACGGGCGCCGGCGTCTACGCCGGATTCGGCGCACCGTTCGGCGTCGATTACCGGCGCGGCGGCCTGTCGTTGATTTCGCAAAGCGGCGGCTTCGGCTGCGCGCTGCTGCTGATGGCCGACGAACTCGGCATCGGCTTGCGCCATTTCATCACCACCGGCAACGAGGCCGACGTCAGCCTGCTCGACCTCGTCGATGCCTGTATCTCGGATCCGCAAACGTCGTTGATTGCCGCGTATATCGAAGGCTTGAAGGATGCACGGCGGCTTGTCGACGTGGCCAACCGTGCGCTCGACGCCGGCAAACCGCTGCTCGCGTGGAAGGTCGGCAACACCGCCGACGGCGCCAAAGCAGCCGCGTCGCACACGGCGAATCTGGGCGGCGCATCCGCGCTCTATCGCACGGCTTTCCGTCAGACCGGCGTGATCGAAGTCACCGATGTCGCGGACCTCGGCGACTACGCCAAGGCGTTCGAAGCCAAACGCCTGCCGCGCGGCAACCGGATCGCGGTCGTTACGCTCTCGGGCGGCGCCGGCATTCTGATCACCGATGCCTGTGCTGAACGTGGCATGTCCGTGCCGTCGTTGTCGGCCGATACGCTCGAACGGCTCAAACCGATCGTGCCCGCGTTCGCTTCGCTGAACAATCCGATCGATCTCACCGCGGGCATCCTCGCCGAGCCGAAGATTTTTGCCGACGCGCTGCAGATCATTGCCGACGATCCGAATATCGACGCGATCGCGATCATGGCAGCCGCCGCGAGTGGAGAAGTCGCGCGCGTGATGGCGGAGGCAATCGTGCGTGTCTACGACGCCACGACCAAGCCGATGATGCTCGCCTGGAACGCCCGCCGCGACATGGCCGTCGGCGCATACGACATGATCGAAACGCATGGCGTGCCGCTGTATGCAACACCCGTGCGTTGCGGACGCGCATTCGCGGCGTTGTCGGACTATGCGCAGGCGCAGCGCGCACGTGCAGCAGTGCGTAGTGCAAAACCGCTGGCACGTCCGCAATACGACGCCAAGCAAGCTCGCGCGTTGCTGGCTGTCAGTCAGGGCGATCTGACCGAACATGCCTCGCAATCGTTGCTGCGCGATTACGGCATCGAAACGCCCAGGAGCGCGCTCGCGCACAACAGCGACGAAGCCCGCGCCATCGCGCGGTCGATCGGATTTCCGCTCGTCATCAAAGTGCAATCTCCCGACATTCCGCACAAGACGGAAGCCGGCGCAGTGCGAATCGGCATCCGCGATGAAGCGGCGCTTGCCGATGCCTTCGACGAAATCGTCGCGAATGCGCGCCGCCATGTGCCTCACGCGCGAATCGAAGGCGTGCTGGTGCAGGAAGAGATCCGCGATGCGATCGAGATGATCGTCGGCATCGAGAACGATGCGACGTTCGGACCGGCTGTGATGTGCGGTCTAGGCGGAATCTACGCCGAGGTGCTGAAGGACGTGACGTTCCGGCTGGCCCCAGTCACTCACGCCGACGCCCACGCGATGATCCGCGAACTGCGCGCCTTCGCAATGCTCGACGGTGCGCGCGGCAAACCGCCTGGTGATATCGAAGCCCTCGTCGAGACGATCGTCGCGCTTTCCACCATGGCGCTCGACCAGCAGGCGAGCCTCAAGGAACTGGATATCAATCCGCTTTTCGTGCTGCCCGCTGGCAAGGGCGTGCGAGCCGGCGACGCGCTGGCGCGCTGCCTGCCGCGCGCCGCCCATGCAGCCGGCTCCGTCAACGCCGCCAACGCCATGCACGAAAGCGAGCATTGCGCTCGAGATGTCGTGGACGGATAGTGACGCGGTGCCAGGCCGCTTTGAGACCGGGCGTCGCTGATCTGCCGCGCTAAATACAGTGCTATGCACCACGCGCAGCGACACCCACCGCAGTTGGCATTCTTCGCGAGACCATCATGCACGGCTATTCGCATTCAGGCACATCGACCACGGACAACCTCACGCCCGTCGAAGTCGAACGCACTTACCGCAAGATCTTTTTCCGGCTGATTCCGTTGCTGTTTCTCTGCTACGTGATCAGCTACATCGACCGCGTCAACATCAGCTTCGCCAAGCTGCAGTTCATGCACGACCTCGGCTTCTCGGAGTCGACTTACGGCTTGGGCGCGGGGCTTTTCTTTATCGGCTACGTGTTGTTCGAAGTCCCGAGCAATCTATGGATGCAGCGCGTGGGCGCACGCCGCACGTTGTTGCGCATCATGTTCGCATGGGGGCTCGTGTCGAGTCTGATGATGTTCGTGCGCACGCCGACGCAGTTCTACGCGATGCGCTTCCTGCTCGGCGTGACCGAAGCGGGCTTCTTCCCCGGCATCATCTTCTATCTGAGCTGCTGGTTTCCCGGCGCGCGGCGCGCACGCGTGACCGCATTTCTGATGATGGCGACCGCGGTGGCGGGGATCATCGGCGGGCCGATGTCCGGGTTCATCATGACGCGGCTTGCGGGCGTCGGCGGCTTGCCGGGCTGGCAGTGGCTGTTTCTTCTAGAAGGCGTGCCGGCCGTGACGCTCGGCATCGTTGCGTTCCTCATGCTCGGCGATAAGCCGGAAGACGTGAGCTGGCTCGACGCGCGCGAGAAAGCGCTGGTGTCGCATGAACTCGCCGACGACGAAAAGACCAAGCAAACCGGTCATCTCGATGGACTGCGCGGCGCGCTCGCGAATCCACGCGTGTACTTCGCGGCACTCGTCTATTTCGCGGTGATGATGCCGTTCAACGCGATCGGCTTCTGGGCGCCGACCATCATCCGCGACATGGGCGTCGCCAACGTGCTGGATGTCGGACTGTTGTCGGCGCTTGTTTTCATCGCGGCTGCGCTCGGCACCTATGTGGTGGGTGCCAGTTCCGACCGGACCATGGAACGGCGCTGGCACGTCGCGGCAAGCGCCTGCGTGACCGCGCTGGCGTTCGCGTTGCTGCCTGCCGCCGGCCATAACGTCGCGTTCGGTGTTGGCTTGCTGGCGCTGGCGGCGGCTGCGTCGTACGGCTCGTTTGTCGTGTTCTGGACGATTCCGCAGACCTTCCTGCCGCGCTCGTCGGCTGCGGGGGGCATCGCGATGATCACGAGTCTCGGCGGCACGGGTGGGTTCGTGAGTCCGGCGTTTGTCGGCTGGGTCAAGACGCAGACCGGCAGTGCGCAATTTGGGTTGATTGGCCTGGCGGTGGTGCTGCTGGCCGGGGTCTTGTTGATGCTGGTGGTGTTTCCGGCGCCTGGGAGAAAAGTCGCGGCGTCCATAACCGGCGGCGGCAATGCGAATGCGTCAGCGCAACACGGGTTCGGTCAGACGCATCAGTGAGCAGGAGGCTCCGCTGCCGAAAGACGCCGCTCACCCACCCTCCCGGCGCGAAAATTCGTAACTTTGTTGATTTTCCGGTGGCGGCGCTGGCAACCTGGTGGATCCTTGTATTACTGAGTTCACCAGGAAGGCACCGTTCATGCAATCCCACGACGACGATCTCACCCATTTCGAAGCCCACGGCGCAGCCCCGCTGCCTGCCCCGAACGATCACGGCTACGTCGAGCACGAAGGCGCGCGAATCTGGTACGCGTCATATGGAACCGGCAAACCGGTGATCCTGCTGCATGGCGGTCTGGGGCACAGCGGCAACTGGGGCTATCAGGTTCCGGCGCTGGTCGGCACGGGGCATCGCGTGATAGTTATCGATAGCCGCGGCCACGGCCGCAGCACCCGCGACGCGCGTCCCTATATGTATGAACTGATGGCCTCCGACGTTCTGGCCGTGATGGACACGCTGCAGCTCGACCAGGCCGCGCTAGCCGGTTGGAGCGACGGCGCCTGCGTCGCCCTGGTGCTGGGCCGCCAGGTCCCGGAGCGGGTTGCAGGCGTGTTTTTCTTCGGCTGCAACATGGACCCGAGCGGGACGAAGGAATTCGTGCCGACGCCGATCATCGATCGCTGCTTCGGACGGCATGCCAAAGACTACGCGCAACTCTCGGCCACGCCGGACGACTTCGACGCATTTGTCGGCGCGGTCAGCGAAATGATGAGAACCCAGCCCAACTACTCCGCGCGCGATCTGGCCGCGATCCGAGTGCCGGTTGCGATCGTCCAGAGCGAGCACGACGAATTCATCAAGCCCGAACACGCCGACTATCTCGCCCGCACCATTCCCGGCGCGAAGTTGATTCTTTTGCCTGGCGTGAGCCATTTCGCCCCGCTGCAACGGCCGGATGAGTTCAACCGCGTGCTGCTGGCGTTTCTAGGCCAGGTTCTTTCCTGAACAGAACGATCACGGGCGAAGCCGCGCTCCGCCCCGAATGCACCCTGCCCCACTATTTGGCCAACCCGCCAAAATTTCACGATGTGGAATGAAGCCTTGCTTCGTAAAAAATCGTGGTGCGTGGCACAAATTCGCCATTTCGCAATGCCGCCCCACGTTGCACATCGTAAAATTGAGATGGCAAGCCGTTATTTTTAAACGATATTTTTTGATCGAATGAACTGTCTAACAGCCCCTTGCGCCGAGACCCGCTGACGTAGACTCTTTTACAAGAGCCGGCGCTTCATGTGGTGCAGCGAAATAGACGGGACGAAAACGCAGTCGCAGTATGTCCCCCGCTCCACGCATGAAGCCGCCGCGGCACAGCGGTTTTTAAATGGCAATTGGGAGACTAAAAATGAAAGGCTTTCGCTTTGGATCGACCGAGGGAGCGTTCTACATTTTGCCGGGCCAGGGCGGTTGGGAGGCAACCTACGGCAACGAGACGCTCGGTGAATTTTCCAGCCCGCAACAGGCAGCCGATGAAGTCGCACGCGGCCTGACCTGCCCGCAGTTGACCGAAATCGACACGTCCACGCTCGACATTCCAGAAAAACTCAGCGATTGGGAAATCGTTCACGTGTGAGGACAGGCATGACCGCCACCCACGTACGTGTAGAAACGACGATGGCGCTCCTCGGGAGCGCCATCGTCTTGTTTGCTGCTTACTTCAGTGCCTGCTTCGGTACGTTGAGGAACAGCTTCAGTACCTCATTCGGCACTTCGTTCCGACCATCAGGCAACCGCGTCCACGATCTTGTTCAGCGTGGCGCTCGGGCGCATGGCCTTGCTCGTCAGTTCGACATTCGGACGGTAGTAACCGCCGATATCCACCGGCTTGCCTTGCGCTGCACCCAACTCTTCGATGATCTTCGCTTCGTTCTCGGCCATCGCCTTCGCCACGCCGGCGAACTGCGCCTGCAAGGCAGCGTCTTCAGTTTGCGCGGCCAGCGCTTCCGCCCAGTACATCGCCAGGTAGAAGTGGCTGCCGCGGTTGTCGATACCGCCAATCTTGCGCGCCGGCGACTTGTCGTTGTCGAGGAACTTGCCCGTTGCCTGATCCAGCGTCTTAGCCAGAACCTGCGCCTTCGGGTTGTGATACGCGCCGCTCAGGTGTTCGAGCGAAGCCGCCAACGCCAGGAATTCGCCGAGCGAATCCCAACGCAGGAAACCTTCTTCGACCAGTTGCTGAACGTGCTTCGGCGCCGAACCGCCCGCGCCCGTTTCGAACATGCCGCCACCTGCCATCAGCGGAACAATCGAGAGCATCTTCGCGCTGGTGCCCAGTTCCATGATCGGGAACAGGTCGGTCAGGTAGTCGCGCAGCACGTTGCCGGTGACCGAGATCGTGTCCTTGCCGGCGCGGATGCGTTCGATCGAGAACTTCGTCGCTTCAACCGGCGTCATGACGCGGATATCCAGACCGCTGGTGTCGTGGTCCTTCAGGTATTGCTCGACCTTCTTGATGATCTGGGCGTCGTGCGCACGTGCCGCGTCCAGCCAGAAAATAGCCGGCGTGTTGGTGGCGCGTGCGCGGTTCACCGCGAGCTTGACCCAATCCTGGACCGGCGCATCTTTGGTCTGGCACATGCGCCAGATGTCGCCGGCTTCAACTGCCTGCTCGATCAGCACCGTACCGGCTGCGTCGGTCACGCGAACCACGCCGTTCGCCGGAATCTGGAACGTCTTGTCGTGTGAACCGTATTCTTCAGCGGCTTGCGCCATCAGGCCGACGTTCGGCACCGTGCCCATGGTGACCGGGTCGAATGCGCCGTTCTTCTTGCAGTCTTCGATCACGGCCTGGTAGACGCCGGCGTAGCAACGGTCCGGAATCACCGCCTTGGCGTCGTGCAGTGCGCCGTCCGCGCCCCACATCTTGCCCGACTCGCGAATCATGGCCGGCATGGAAGCGTCGACGATCACGTCGCTCGGCACGTGCAGGCTGGTGATGCCCTTGTCCGAGTTGACCATCGCCAGTTGCGGGCGTTGCGCGTATTGAGCCTTGATGTCGGCTTCAATCGCTTCGCGCGTTTCGGTCGGCAGATCCTTCAGGCGCGCGTACAGGTCGCCGATACCGTTGTTCGGGTTGAAGCCGGCTTGCGCCAGCGCGTCGGCATGCTTGGTCAGCACGTCCTGGTAGAACACCGAGACCACGTGACCGAAGATGATCGGATCCGACACCTTCATCATGGTGGCCTTCAGGTGCACCGAGAACAGCACGCCCTTCGCCTTCGCATCGGAGATTTCCGCTTCGATGAAGCTGCGCAGCGCGTTCTTGGAGAGCACCGAAGCGTCGATGATCTCGCCCGCTTGCACGGCCGTCTTTTCTTTCAGGACCTTCGCCGAACCGTCGGCGCCGATCAGTTCGATCTTCACAGCGCCGGCTGCTGCAATCAGCGCCGATTTTTCGCTGCCGTAGAAATCGCCGCCGCTCATGTGCGCCACATGCGACTTCGAGTCCGCGCTCCACGCGCCCATCTTGTGCGGGTGCTTGCGTGCGTAGTTCTTCACCGACAACGGCGCGCGGCGATCCGAATTGCCTTCGCGCAGCACCGGGTTCACCGCGCTGCCCTTGATCTTGTCGTAACGCGCCTTGACGTCTTTTTCAGTGTCGGTATTCGCCACGTCCGGATACGGCGGCAGCTTGAAGCCCTGATCGCGCAGCTCGGTAATCGCGGCCTTCAGTTGCGGCACCGATGCGCTGATGTTCGGCAGCTTGACGATGTTCGCTTCCGGACGCGTGGTGAGTCCACCCAGTTCCGCCAGATCGTCGGAACCCTTCTGTTCCGCGGTCAGGTAGTCCGGAAATGCAGCGATGATCCGGCCGGCGAGCGAGATATCGCGCGTTTCAACGATCACGTCGGACGAGCGCGTGAACGCCTTGACGATCGGCAGCAGCGAATAAGTCGCCAGAGCAGGCGCTTCGTCGGTCAGGGTGTAGATGATCTTCGGCGATGTGGACATGTTTGATGCTTTGCTAGGTGAAGTGTTAGACAGAGCGTTGGTGGCGCTGAGTCGCGCGATGGCGACAAAGCAGCAAGAACGCAGCGCGACCCACGGCACTACTTTTTACGGCACGGACGTGAGTATATGCGTGTTTTCCAGTACTCGCTGCTAAACAAACATGCCGCCGTCACACCCCGCACAGGGTGAGGCCCCGCCAGATAAGGCTTTGAGCCGATTGCCCTATGTCTTAAGACAAGTGTCTTATAGATGACTTGCCGTTTGAAATTAACGATTGTGAATGCGAATCAGATGCATTAACATTCGTAAGATTTGTAGGTTGGACTGTCCGCTTAATTACCATTCGCTCGATCGGCGTCATTTCGCACATTTTTGGTGCGCGGCGTCGTGCTGCCTAATTCAAACAACATGCAGAATTCATTTGTCGCGGGACGCCCAGCGCGCCCAACTTTTTTGCGCGGCCACCGCCGTACTCCGTCCTTACTCAGCGCAGGGCTCCTCGTCAGCGTCGGCTTATCGTTGTCTACGCTGTCATCCTCGGGATGGGCGCAGGTCGCGGCAAGCGACACGGCCGCCACCCTGCCCGCCGTGAGTGTGTCGGCCACGAAAGACACGACCGTGGCGCAGGCCGATACCATCAGCGCCGGCGCGCTGGGCTCGCGCAAACAGGTGGATACGCCGTTTTCGACGCGCATAGTGACGAGCGACGAAGCGCAGGACCTGATGGCGGCAACCGCCAACGATCTGTTCAAGTACGACCCGGCGGTCGCGACCATCAGCGAAAACGGGATCAGCGAAAACTCCATGTTCACCGTGCGCGGCATGCCGATCGACACGCTGAACAGCATCAAGGTGGATGGCCAGACCTTCCCCTCGTGGGACACCGATCTCTCGCTCGAACCGTTCGAGCAGGTCGAATTGCTCAAGGGTCTGTCCGGCTTCATGTATGGCTTCGGTTCGCCGGGCGGCATCGTCAACTATGTGCTCAAGCGCCCGACCGACGATCCCTACCGCAGCATCTCGATCGGCTACAAGTCGGCTGGCGTGTTCAGCGAAGCGGTCGATCTGGGTGGCCGCTTTGGCAATGACAACCGTTTCGGCTATCGCCTGAACCTCGTCAACGAAGATGGCAACACCGCTGAAGACCACGGCCACATCCGCCGCCAGGTAGCCTCGCTTGCGTTCGACTTCCGCATTACGCCGGACCTGACCTTTACCGCCGACGCCTTCTATCAGAAGCGCAAAACCAACGGCACGCTATTCGGCCTGATGTTCGGCAGCGGACTCAGCATTCCCGACGCAAGCACCGTCACCCACGCGCTGACGCAACCGCAGAATTACTACCAGACCGAGATGGCCTCGTTCGGCACGGGCCTGGATTACCGCCTCTCCGAGAACTGGCACGCGAGCGTGAAGTACCGCTTCGCGAAGGAAAACCGCACCAATTCGGACAGCTTCCTGTATGTCACCGATAACGCGGGCAACTACTCGAACACGCTTTATGCGGCGATGACGCGTTACTTCTATCAGAACGTCGACGCGATGGTGCAGGGCAAATTCAACACCGGCAGCATCAAGCACGACGTCGTGGTCGGTGCGGGTTTCCAGACGCAAACCAGCGAGTACAGCAACAGCGAAGGCTGGAATAGCGGCTACTTCCTCGGCAACGGCAATCTGTACAACAGCACGCTCTTGACCAACGACGAAGTCAGTATCGGCTCGGACCTCTATCGTCAGCAGCGCACCACGCAGGCTGCCGTGTACGCGAGCGATACGGTGCAACTCACGTCGCGTTTGTCCGCTCTGGTCGGCGTACGTTACACGCAATACCGCGAGCATGTGTACGGCACGAGCGGCGCCGTATCGTCGCAATACAGCGCGGATCCGGTCACGCCGACCTTTGCGCTGATGTTCAAGACCGATCCGTATTCGACGGTGTACGCGAGCTATGTCGAATCGTTGGAACAGGGCGGCGCGGCATCGAACACCAACCTCAATTACCCGGATACGTTCGGCCCGCTGAAGAGCAAGCAGTACGAAGTCGGCTTCAAGACGGACCACAGCAAGTGGGGTGCCAATCTTGCGCTGTTCCGTGTCGATCAGGGCTACAACTATACGAACTCGGCCAACATCTTCGTGCAGGACGGCACGAAGCGCTATACCGGCGTCGATGCAAGCGGCTGGCTTGCGCTGACGAGCGAATGGCGCGTGATGGGCGGCGTGATGTGGCTCGACACGAAGGCGGTCGATGTGGACGACGCCAGCGTCGAAGGCAAGCGCGTGTATGGCGCGCCGAGATTCACCGTGACCGGCCGGATCGAATACAACCCGTCGTATCTGCGTCCGCTGACGCTGGCGTTCGGCGGCAAGTACGTCGGCAACCAGGCGGTCGACGCGGCCAACACGCAGTTCGTGCCGGCTTATGTCACGTACGATTTGAGTGGCCGCTACGAGACGAAAATCGCCGGCAAGGATGTGACGTTCCGTGCGGGGATCAACAATCTGTTCAACCGCCGCTACTGGACCACGGCATGGGGCTACTACGTGGCGCCGTCGCCGACACGGACTGCCGTGGCGAGCGCTACGTTGCAGTTCTAAGCATTACGTAGGAACGGAAGCGCGCCCACCGTAGCAGCGGGGGCACGCCTCCTCATCAGTTCGCTGGGGGCGCTCCAAGCATCCCAGGAATCTCGGCAACGAGCGCATCAATCGCGCAGCGCGTCTTCAACGCGAGATACCGGCTCTTCGGCCACACGACGTTGATCTCCTGTGAAGGTCGAAAACAGTTCTCCATCACGGTCTGCAACTGACCTGTTGCCTCAAAACGCGTGAGCAGCCAGCTTGGTAGCCACGCCAGCCCGAAGCCCGCAATCGCGGCATCCACGATCCCCTGCATATCGTCAAAGCTAAGCTGCGGCACGACATCCGCGCGGCGGATTTGCCCATCGACATCGAGCACATTCCACGGCTCGATAACCCCGTTACGTGAGTAAGCAATGATCGTGTGCCCGTGGAATTCAGCCACGCGGCCCGGCGTGCCGCAGCGCGCGAGATACGCCGGCGCGGCGCCAATGCTTGCGTACTGAACACCGAGCCGCCGCGCCGCGAGACTCACACTATCGACCAGTGGACCAATCCGAACGACGAGATCGAAGCCCTCTTCCACGACATCCACAAAACGGTCCGTGACCGAAATGTCGATCTTCAGTTGCGGATGCCTGCGCGCAAGCCCAAGCAGCACCGGCGCCACGCAATGATGGCCGAAGGCCTGCGGCACGCTCACCCGCAGACGCCCTTTCGGTTCGCGGCGCCCCGAGTCCAGATCGGCTTCGGCGGCTTCGAGTTCAGCCAGCGCGCGCACGCAGCGGTCGTAATACGCTTGCCCGGCCTCGGTGAGACTCTGGCTGCGCGTCGTGCGATTGAGCAGACGCACGCCGAGACGC
This sequence comes from Paraburkholderia nemoris, assembly GCF_905221015.1. Lineage (NCBI taxonomy): Bacteria > Pseudomonadati > Pseudomonadota > Betaproteobacteria > Burkholderiales > Burkholderiaceae > Paraburkholderia > Paraburkholderia nemoris. Next base: position 147,775 of record NZ_CAJNBO010000010.1, read on the forward strand.
TTTTCGAGCCGCACGATGACCTTGCCAACCGCCGAGCGTGTGAGATCCATGCGCTCGGCAGCCAACGCGAAACTGCCCGTCTCAACCACACGCACGAACGTTGTCACGCCGTCGAGAATGTCGCTCACACCCTTACCTTATTGGTTCCTTGAAGGACGCATTTCCGGGATTTATTCGCGTCAATCGGGACTTAAATTCCCTCTATATTACACAGTCCATGGTGGCCAAAGCCATCGACTATCGAGGTGAATTCCTATGTCCGGGTCCAGAAACGCGCCGCCGTCCTACGACGAAGGTTCCCAGGCGGTTATCGCGGAAGAACATCCATCAAGCTTGCCGGATACGCGGGCAGCAGACGCCTCTTCGAGCGACGCCGCGCAACCGACCACTCGCTTCTCCATCAGCAAGAACACCTTGGCGTTGGGCGCCGTGTGCCTGGCTTCGCTGATGTTCGGCCTTGAAATCTCTAGCGTGCCCGTGATCCTGCCGACACTCGAGCGTGTCCTGCACGGCGACTTCAAGGGCATGCAGTGGATCATGAATGCCTACACACTCGGCGTGACGACTGTGCTGATGGCAACCGGCGCGCTGGCGGACCGCTTCGGCCGCAGACGTATTTTCGTCGTCGGGATCGCGCTGTTCGGCCTCACCTCGCTGATCTGCGGTTTCGCGCAGAGCGTGCCGACGTTGATCGTCGCGCGCCTACTGCAAGGCGCGAGTGGCGGCGCGATGCTGATATGCCAGGTCGCTGTGCTCTCGCATCAATTTAGCGAGGGACCTGAACGTGTCCGGGCCTTCAGCGCGTGGGGCATTATTCTCGGCATCGGGCTTGGTTTTGGACCGATCATCGGCGGGATGATCGTTGCGGTGTCGGGATGGCAATGGGTCTTCTGGATTCACGCGCTGCTTGCCGCCGTCACGTTGACGCTCGTTTTCGGCGGCGTCCAGGAGTCGCGCGATCCGCACGCGCACACGCTCGATGTGGCCGGCATCGTCACGCTTTCGCTGGCGGTATTTGGACTCACGTACTACATCACACAGGGTTCGGATCTTGGTTTCGCGAGTCTTCGCGCGATCCTGATTCTGGTGGCAACGGTCGTCGCCTTCGTGGCTTTTCTATGCGCCGAGCGACTCAGTGCGCGCCCGATGTTCGACTTCTCCGTATTCAGGATCCGGAAATTTTCAGGCGCGTTGATGGGCTCCGCGGGCATGAACTTCAGCTTCTGGCCGTTCATGATCTATCTGCCGATCTATTTCCAGATCGGTCTCGGCTACGACAGCGTGAACGCCGGTCTTGCGCTGCTCGCATACACGCTGCCGACACTGTTATTTCCGCCGCTCGGTGAACGTCTTGCGCTGCGTTACGGATCAGGAATCGCGATACCAGCAGGCCTGTTTACGATCGGCCTTGGTTTCATGCTGATGAAATACGGCAGTCACGCCCCGCATCCCGGCGTGTGGACCATGCTGCCCGGTTGCATCCTCGCCGGCGCCGGCCTCGGCCTCACCAACACGCCTGTCACCAATACGACGACCGGTGCGGTTCCGGCGGAGCGGGCGGGCATGGCATCCGGGATCGATATGAGCGCGCGCATGATTACGCTTGCGATCAACATCGCCTTGATGGGGGCGATCCTGGTTGGCGGCATCCTCGTCAATCTGCGGGCGAGACTGCCTGCTACGCTCGACACCGCGCCGCTCGGACGGCTGGCGGAAAAGATCGCCGCGGGAGACGTCGAAGCGGTCAGACAGGGAATCCCTGCACTAGCCACACTCGACCCATCCGGCACCGCCGTTCACGCCGCACTAATAGACGGCTTTGGCTGGGTGATGCTCTATGGCGGCGCCGGAGTCTGGGTACTCGCCGCACTGAGTTTTGTGATTTCGGGCAGTGCTTCGAGAAGGCTGAGAAAAATAGAAACGATCCCGACGCGGCAGTCCGTTCGATGCGACTCCTGCTAAATGCCAACGGTCAATTGACGTTCGGCGTCAAAGTGCGCCGCTAGCACCTTGATAAGGTCGAGAAGCAGTTCGCAACGCTCAGCGCAACCGCAAGGCGGTTTTGCATTTCCACAAGGCCACAAGACTCAGTGCGCCGAGAAATGCCAGGTACAACGCAGGTGAAAGCTTGTTGCCGGTGAGTTGAATTAGCGAATCAACTATCAACGGCGCGAACCCGCCGAAGACGGTTACACCGATGTTGTAGCTGACTGCCATACCGGTAGCGCGTGTTTCTTTCGGAAAGGCGTCTGCCATCAACGCGGGCAGCGCCCCAAAATACACGGCCTTCAGCAGACCGATCCACGCCATCATTGCCATTAACGCGGCCAGGCTCGGATGACGGATCAATGCGGCAAACACCGGGTAGATCGACAACGTGAAGATCACGCCAGAGGCCGCCATCAAGCGAATTCGGCCCACCCGATCGGAGAGGAGACCGATGAACGGCGGTACGAACATCAGAATTGCACCCGTCAACACGGTCGCGGTGAATCCGAAGCTCGCCGGCATATGAAGCTGCTTGACCGCATAGGTCGGGATATAAAGAATCACGTAGCTCGTGCCGGTCGACACGGCCAACACGCCGATCGAGAGCAGCATGCGCAGTTTCTGTTGCGCGAAAACAGTCCTGACAGGCGTACACGCGACAGGCGATTTGCCCAGGTTATGAAGGTCATGCTCCTCCTTCATCTGCCTGCGAAGGTACAGTCCGATTGGCCCGATCAGAATTCCAAAGAAAAACGGAACGCGCCAGCCCCATGACTCCATGGATGCCGTGTCCAGGGTGCTGGTCAGCACCGCGCCGAACGCTGCGGCCAGTAGATAACTGAGTCCCTGACTCGCGAACTGGAAGCTCGCCATAAAGCCGCTTCTGTGCGGCGCCTGCTCAACCAGAAACGCGGTCGTACTGCCAAACTCGCCGCCTGCGGAAAAGCCCTGCAGCAGCCGGGCAGCAAGCACGGCGATAGGTGCAGCCATGCCGATTGACGCGTATCCCGGCATGACGGCGATCGTGAGTGTGCCGACCATCATCAGCATGATTGACACCAGCATCGACGCTTTCCGACCGTGCCGGTCAGCGTAGGAACCAAGTGCGAGAGCACCAATCGGTCGCACAAGATAGGAAATACCGAAAGTGCCAAGCGTGACCAACAGCGATACCGCAGGACTGGATACCGGAAAGAACGTCTTCGCAATGGTCGTGGCGAAAAATCCATAAATCAGGATATCAAACCATTCCAAAGCGTTTCCGATAGTCGCTGCAAATATGGTGAGATAGAAGCTGGTCTTCTTCGGCTGAGAAAGAAGACTGGCGCTCGCACTTGCGGATGTATCCATGACATGCTCCATAAGGGCTTAGCAGTGAACCTGCGGGCCATACACCCGATGTGGTCAATAACCGGTCGCTACGTTGCGTAGGACTGCTGCGCGGAGAACAGCAAAGACTCGCTCGACCCCGATCCGTACTGCCGACGCCTCGTTCATATCGATTCGATAGCGCATGTGCAAGACGGGCTGCCCGTGAACACCGCCGAGCCAATCCAGCTCTTCCGGCGCGCTGGACCACAGCAACAGCTGTACGGCCCGGGATAACTGCCGCATCGATTTTGCGGCGTCCCCCGTCGCCGTAGCGCCGGAGAATGTCTCGTGTTCGCTGGATTCGATCCATGCTCGATGCAGAGATACAGGCTCGGGAATTCGCAGCATCGAGACCTGAGACACGGCGGTGAAACGCTGCGCCAGCGCGTGTGCTACCGAAGTCGGAATGCTCCCGTCGACAACGATGCACAGTTGCGTGAATTCAGATGCCCGCAGTATCCAATCCCAATCCGCCCTCGACATATCATGCGAATCCAGGCTACCCATTGCACCCTCCGGAAAGGTCAACGTCGCTTCAAAACACCAGACAAGCCTGACCCGCGCTCTGATTCAAATTCTAAAGAATTTGATCCGAAATCAAATTGCGAAAAAAATTTCCCGTGCTTACTTTAAGAAACTTCGTCACGGTTTTTATGCGCGAGAATTTTGCATAGATGCAAATTCGCACAACAAAAAAACGCGGATCAACTGGACCCGCGCCACTCACGCATGCCGGCATGCGGCTTCGTACGACGTCGTCGCGCCTGCCTCAACCCAGCGACGTGGCGAGACTCGCGCCGCGGTCGAGCTTGAAAAACAAAGTTAAGCGGATCTCGACACCTGGAGCCTGGTGCCTGGAGCAAAGCGATCCGAATCTGGTACAACTGATGTCTGCCTATCCACCCGCGATAGCGAATGGTGGAGTCCGGACTCCGAACGTTGGAAGTACCGATCTTGCTGGCGCAATCAATCGCCAGCACCGACCTGCAGGTGAAAAGATGAACGCATTCCGGTTTCAAACCGTGCCGACAATGGTCGTCGAATTTGGCGCAGCGCGCCGTCTCGGCGCTTTGCTGCGCGCACAATTTCCGTCGCTTACACGCCTGTGTGTGGTGACGGATGGGTTTCTTCACCAGAGTGGACTGCTGAATCCGGCGCTCGCCGATCTCGCGGCACACGGCTGGGATGCCACCGTGATCGACGACGTGATCGCCGATCCGCCAGAGCACATCGTGCTCGAAGCGACCTCGCGCGCGCGTGAGTCCGGCGCTGAGATCGTGCTGGGACTCGGCGGCGGCTCCTCGATGGATGTGGCCAAGTTGATTGCCGTACTGGCACCGCAGGATCAACAAGCACTCAGCGAGATGTACGGCGTGAACAAGGTGGCGGTGTCGCGCCTGCCGCTCGTGCAGATGCCGACCACCGCGGGCACCGGCTCCGAAGTCACGGCCGTATCGATCGTGACGGTGGGCGAGGCGAAGAAGATGGGCGTGGTCGCGCCGCAACTGGTCGCCGACCTGGCGATTCTCGACGCGGAACTCACGCTCGGGCTGCCGGTTGCCGCGACGGCTGCAACCGGCGTCGACGCGATGGTTCACGCGATCGAGGCGTACACGTCCGCGCATTTGAAAAACCCGGTGTCCGACATGCTGGCGGTGAAGGCGCTCGAACTTCTGTCGCGTAATCTGTTGCCCGCGTGCGAGAACGGCCAGAACCGCGCGGCGCGCGAAGCGATGCTGCTCGGCGCGGCGTTCGCTGGCCAGGCCTTCGCTAATTCACCGGTCGCTGCGGTGCATGCGCTCGCGTATCCGATCGGTGGCATTTATCACGTCCCGCACGGTCTTTCGAATGCGCTCGTGCTGCCGCACGTGTTGCGGTTCAACGCCGAGGCGGCGGCGCATCTGTACGCGGAACTCGCGGACGTGGTCCTGCCGGATATCACGGGCAGCGCCGAAAGCCGGACGCTGGCGTTAATCGAACGGCTCGAACAGATGATTGCCGCGACCGCGATTCCGGCCAGGTTGCGCGATGTCGGCATCGAACGTAGCGGGCTCGAACGGATGGCGAGCGACGCGATGCTGCAAACGCGGCTTCTGGTGAACAACCCCCGGCCTGTTACTGAGGCCGATGCGTTGGCGATTTACACCGCTGCGTTTTAATCGGCGCGGGGCGTAATTGAGGGCGCGAGTCGCTGCGATGTTTAGCGACGGCGGCGCGCCGTTACGCCCGGCGGACACGTTACGTAGCATGCACGTGGAACACGGCATCGCGTCTTTAAGCAGAATCGCGTTTATGGCGCGATAAATTCTTCATATCATAGATTGTTCAACCATATATGCGCCGAATCGTTGAGATGAAGCCATAACTCGCATTTGGCGTGCAACTTGCAGTGTTGGCCCCACCAATAGTCGTTCAACGGGGACCATCATCATGCAAAGATTCGCCGGTCGGACAGCCATCGCTGTTGCGACATCAGCATTACTCGCGCTCTACGGTTGTGGAACCAGTAATATCGGTACGCCCAAAACGGGGCTTGGCGGCGGTGGGCTAGGCGGCACTTCGGGTTCTAGCTCGGGGAGTTCGGGCAGTTCGGGTAGCTCGGGTAGCTCCGGTTCTAGCTCGGGCACTTCGGGTAGCTCCGGTTCCAGCAGCTCCGGTTCCAGCAGCTCCGGTACGAGCTCTGGTACGAGCTCTGGTACGAGCTCTGGTACGAGCTCTGGAACGAGCTCCGGTACGAGTTCCGGTACCAGCTCCGGCACCAGCTCCGGCACCAGCTCCGGTACGAGCTCCGGCACGAGCTCCGGCACCAGCTCCGGTACGAGCTCCGGCACCAGCTCCGGCACCAGCTCCGGTACGAGTTCCGGCACCAGCTCCGGTACGAGCTCCGGCACCAGCTCTGGCACGAGCTCCGGCACCTCAGGCACCTCCTCCACTCCTATCGGCAACGTCGTCACGCAAGGCGGCAACCTCATCACTGCCGTGGGCACGACCGTCGCTGATACGGGTTCCAAGATCACCGGCACTTCAGTCCCTGGCGTCAACGGCGCAACGACTGCGAATCTCGGCGCCGCGATCACCGATCTCGGCAACGGCGTCAAGGTACTCGGCAACGGCACGGCGGCAGGCCTCGGCACGCTCGGCAGTTCGACCAATCCGCTTGGCCCGACCCTGACCTCCACATCGGGTCTCGTTACTAATGCAGGCGCGGCCGTCACGGCGGTCGGCGGTGTCGTGACGAGCCTCGGAACCGGGCCGCTTGCGCCGCTCGCACCCGTCACGTCGACGGTAGGTACCGTGGTCGCCGGTGTGGGCGCCGGCGTGGTCAAAGTGGGCGCGGGACTGAACTCGGCGCTGACCAGTTCGCCGGTTCAACAGGTCGAGACCCAGCTGAGCACGGTCATCAACCCGATCACGCTCGTCGTTTCGAATACGACGCAGACCATCGGCAACACCACGGGTCTCGGCGCGCCGCTCAACGGCTTGCTGAGCACCATCGGCAACGGACTCGATTCGGCCGGTCAGAAAGTGTCCGGTGCGACGGGTGATCAGGTGGGTAAAGATGTCGGCGGTGTAGTGAGCCAGTTGGGCAAGACAGTCACGAGCACGGGCGGACTGCTGACGGGCGCAACGACCAACCCGCTGGCGCCGATCGCCGGCCTGGTGGGCCCGCTCGGCGGACTGGGTGGATCGGGCGGATCGGGTGGCGGCCTCAGCATCCCGCCGCTGACGGGTCTGATCGGCAACCTCGGCTCGCTCGGTGGGACCGGTAGCAGCGGTAATCCGCTCGCGCCGATCACCGGACTCCTCGGCGGCCTGAGTTCGCTCGGCGGCACCTCCAGCACCGGCGGTGGTCCGCTCGCACCGGTCACCGGACTTCTCGGCAACCTGGGTTCGCTCGGCGGCACTTCAGGCGCCGGCGGCGGTCCGCTTGCACCGGTCACGGGTCTTGTCACGACGTTGACCTCGACGCTGGGTGGCGCTGCGGGCCAAAACTCACCGCTCGCGCCTGTCACCGGTCTCGTTACGACGCTGACTTCGACGCTGAGCGGCGCATCATCCGGCAAGGCCTCGCCGCTCGCGCCGGTCACTGGCATCGTGAGCGGCCTGACCGGTGGCGCGGGCAGTGCCGGGAGTGGTTCGTCCAGCACGAATCCGCTGGCGCCGGTGACGAACCTTGTCACCGGATTGCTGGGTGGCGTCGCAGGTAAATAAGCGGTAATCAGCACAGCGGCCGGGACTTAAAAAATCAAAAGCCCGGCCGCTATCAATGTCATGACTACGAGGATGACATGAACTCCACTCTGGATAACGTGGCGCACGTGCAGGAGCAGCGGCCGCGTTCGGCGACGCCGTTTTCCGTCGGCCTGCTTGGCATCGCCGTCGGCCTTCTGACGCTCTGGCTGCTACGCGACAGTACTGCGCTGGATGGCGCGCGCCGCAGCACCGCCGCCTGCCTCGCGATCATCGCAACGATCGCCCTATACGAACTGTTCGTCGCACGCGTGTATCTACGCCCAAGCGCGGGACTTACGGGTCAGGCGGTTAGACCGCTCAGCATCGCGCGTGTGGGTTTGCGTCTTGCCGCGCTAGCTTCCGTGTATGTCGGCATCGGCGTGCTCTACTGGCTGCTGCCCGAATATCACGGCACGTTCTATAACCCCTTCTGGTCTCTGATCCGTACGCTCGCACCGTATCTGATCGTGGCCGCGCCGTTTTACTTTGCGTGGATGGACAGGCGTCAACGCGAAGTCGACGATGCCTATATGTTGTGGGGCCGCCTCGTATTCCTCGGGCAGCGCCCAGGTAACTGGAAGCCGGTGCGTGAAATGCTCGCCGGATGGATGGTGAAAGCGTTCTTCCTGCCGCTGATGATCACCTATCTTTCCACCGATGCGGACCATATCGGCGCATCGCTTGCGACCGCCATGAACGCACCGTTCTCGCTTGCAACGTTCAGGTTCATGTACGACCTGTCCTTCACGATGGATCTGATGTTCGGCACGGTGGGTTATCTGTGCACACTGCGCATTCTCGATACCCACGTGCGCAGCGCGGAGCCGACCACGCTCGGCTGGCTGGTTGCACTTCTCTGTTATCAGCCGTTCTGGTCGGTGATCTCGGCCCAGTACATGCACTACCAGGGCGCGATGTTCTGGGACAGCTGGCTGATATCCATGCCCATCATCCGAATCATCTGGGGCACTGTGATTATCGCGCTGGTCTTCTGCTACGCGCTTTCCACTATCGCATTCGGATTGCGGTTTTCGAACCTGACCAATCGCGGCATCATCACGTCGGGCCCTTATCGCTTCACGAAGCATCCCGCCTACATCACGAAGAATCTCTCGTTCTGGATGGTCTCCGTGCCGTTCATCGAACCCATGGGCTGGCAAGTCGCGCTCACGCACTGCTTCGCGCTGGCGTGCGTCAATCTGCTGTATTTCATGCGCGCTAAAACCGAGGAGCGGCATCTGATGAACGATCCCGACTATCGTGCCTACGCAGAATGGATCGCGAAGAACGGCTTGTTCGCCAGGATCACACGTGCGTTTCAATGAGATGTTTATGCTACGAACGCAGTCGAGCGCATCTTTTGCAACGCACCATTATTTAACCGCGCGAGGATGGTGATGAGTATCTTTGACCGCCTATAGGCAGTCGCCGATGGAAGCAGACGATAGCGCCCGTTGCCAAATTTCCGCGAGCAGCGCGTGCTCGCCTCAACGACATTGCACGCAGGACGTTACGTAACGTCCTCTGCCGTGATCACGATTCGTGGCTTGGCGCCAACACACTGGCGAGCCCGGCCTTCGGGCGAGAGAACAGAAAGCCTTGCACCAACGCCTGTGGCCATGACGCGCTCAACCATTGCAACTGTGCTTTGGTCTCGACGCCGTTCACCACGACCTGCACGTCGAGCGCATGAAGCAGATCCAGCAACGCCGACGTCACTACGCAGGCACGAGGATCACGTGGAAGCGCTGCCATCAACTCAGGCGCGATCGTGACCGTGTCCACATCGAGTGCGCCGAGCAGTGCGAGCGAAGACGCGCCATTGCCCCACTTGCCCAGCGAGATGCCGGTTCCCGCAGCCCGCAGGCCGGTCGTCAAGGTACGCAAAGACAAGAGACGTACAGCATCTGCGCTATCGGGCACTTCGATTTCAAGCAGGTTGCCCGGCACGCCATACGATCGCGCGATGCGCGTGAGGTCGTCGGCAAACGATTCGAGCACGGCTACTTGCGCCGGCACCGTGATCGCAACCGGCAGCAACACCATCTTCGACGCGAGGCAATCGCGCAGCTCACGGCACACACCATCGATGACGAACAAGGCCATCTCCCGCGCGACTTGCGGGTGCTCGAGCGGCATCATGAAAATACCGGGAAGCAGCAACCCGTAGTCGGGATGCGTCCATCGAACCTGCGCTTCGAGGCGCGCCAGCGCGCCGCCTGCCGCGCGATAAGCCCCCTGAAACACGAGATGAAACTCACCCGCGTACAGACCCTGGCGGACACGGCTTTCGAGTTCGCTCAGCGCCATGGCATCGTCGCGCGAGTCGTCCCAATTGGTCTGTTCAACGCAAGCGTTACGCGTGCCGAACATCGTAGCGAGCGATACAGGCTTTTCATAGTCGAGCGATAGCATGGCGTAGGCACAATTTTTTAACCTGGCTAACGCATGCACATGTCGTGCCAAGCTGCACGTTCAATGCGCGACCTATCCATAGCCCTGGCCAACAAGCCCTTTAGTTCAATGGTTTACGGCCATTCGATCAAACCTGGCGACGCGTAATTTCAATCTGCAAACGGTTGTATGAGCGCGGGTGTTACGTAGCGTTTCGCATCGACGTTACGGGAGCAACGCACAAGAGGCTGAACGCGCCGATTACCACAAGTCGATCGCTTCAAACGGGGAAACCATGTCATGCATTGTGAATAATGTCGCTAAACAACAAGCGATGAATGAAGGCTTCGCACCGCAACAATAAAATTTGACCGAGAAAAAAAGATTTACTAGTATCGGCACCAAACGCAGCATGTAACGACTGCGCATTCCCCACACAGTCATTCAAGGCGGCAAATGCTTCAGATTCCCCTCACCGACGCCGATTGGGCGCGTGTTCAGAGTCTTTTTCCCGAGGTTTCGTCAGGTCGCGGGCGGCCCCGTCGCAGTGATCGCGAGATCCTCAACGCGATACTCTGGGTTCAGCAGACGAAGGAAAAGTGGCACAGGCTGCCGGCGACTTTTCCGCCGCAGCAGACTTGTTATCTTCGATATATGGCCTGGAAAAAAGCGGGCGTTCTTGACCAGGTGAACGAGCGCCTGCCACTGTGCGACCACGAGCTTTCAACTTGCTGAATCAGCGGTAATAATTATTTTGCATACCGTATAGATTCAGCGGCGAACAGACGTTTCACAGGTGGCTTCGGCGATCGCTCGTGCCCTTCGGCGCGTCAGGCCTTTCCGTTCATTCGATCCATCATCGCCAGCAGATCGGCGAGCGCCTGCTTGCATTCCGCTGCGTTCGGCGTGCCGGCGCGTAACGCGCTCAGCGCGCGGTCGATCGCTTTGTCGACGGTGTGCCAGTCAGCTGCGGCTCGAGGCTTCAGCGAAGGCTCTGCGTCGTCCCATGCGAGTTCCAGATCCTTGATGCGCGCCTTACCGCCGGCGAGATTGCCTTGGTCGACGAGTACCGCGGTGTCGGCGGCGATCTTGCGGAACGGCGAGAGGTCGCCGAGCTTCGACGCCTTGACGGGCTCAGCCGCCTCGGCCGACGGAAAGCCGATCCCACCCGCCTCGCGATGCCCGAAGCTGATGGCGGAGAGCGCAATGAAAGAAGCGATGACGGCTTTGTTGAGCGTGCGTTGGTTCATGTTTGTGCTCTTCCGTTTGATTCAATATGCGATTTAAAAAAGCTGCGTCTACGACTTGTCGCGCGACGCGCGCTCAAGGTTCACGCGTGGCTATAGCACGCGTGGAGCGCTGTTCGACTGCACTCGCGAAGACGACCAGCACGACGATGGCACTCAGAAAGAGCACGCTCGTATTGATCGTGCCGAGGCCGAGACCGCCGTATGCGCGCGACTGCGAGAGCAGATCGCCGAACGAAGCGCCCAACGGCCGCGTCAAAATGTAGGCAAGCCAGAACGTCAGCACCGGATTCGCGCCGACGTAGTAGATGGCGCACACCAATGCGATTAGCGCGCCGAATGCCACCACACCGATCATGAAGCCGAGCCCCAGCGCTTCTGTGGCGAGATCACCGGCCGCGGTGCCCAGCGCGAAAGTGAACAACACAGCGGCCCAATAGAAAAGCTCCCGCCGCGTCGTATAGATGGTGTGAATCGAGAGTGTTCGCTCACTGCGGTACCAGAGCGCGAACACCACGGCCAGCGCGAGGGAAAACGCGATCGTGCTGGCATAGAGACTGATGCCAAGCTTGTCGGTCAGCGCATCGGTAATCTGCGTGCCGACCACACTGACCAGCACCACGGTCAGCCAGTAAATCCACGGCACGTACTTGCGCATGCGAAGCTGCACGGCCAATGCGGCAATCAGCAACGTGAGCATCATCCCGCCGGTGAGCGCGGTGCCGAGCCCGACGTGCACGGCCAGATAGTCCGCGCCGGTCTCGCCGACGGTAGTCGCCATGATCTTGATTGCCCAGAAGACAAGTGTTGCCTCGGGCACTTTGTTGCGCATCGTGGCAACGCGATAAGTCGAGGTCTCTAGCAAGCGGGTTCTCCCATCAATAGGCATTTAATTCGACGTTGCGAGCAGGCGCGCTTGCGCTCGCTCGATGCGGCGAATAATGCAGTGGGGAACCTTAGGAAGACCTTACGGAAGATGCCGACGAAACGGCCGGATCGCGGCAGCGAAATGGGCGGTCAAGAGGCGTCTTGTGCGAACCTTAAGAAATCCTTAAGGACTGATCTGGTGCGCTATAACGACTCGGCAAACGCTTCGCACGACACTTCTTCGCGCAGGATGTAGCCAAGCCCACGCAAGGTCATGATCTTCGCGCTGGAACTCGCCAGATGCTTGCGCAGGCGGTGAATGTAAATGTCGATGGCATCGGCGCTGGGTTCGTCGTCGAGCGTGAATACCTTGTCCATCAGGGTGGACTTCGAGACGGTCTTGCCCTGCTTCAGCATCAGCGTTTCGAGGATGGCGTGTTCGCGCCGCCGTAACGGCAAGGGCTCGTCTTGCAAGACGAATTCTCGGGAATCGAACAGATAGCGCAGATCGCCGCAGTCGATCGACTGGCCCTTATCGCCGGCCGCCTGACGGCGGATCAGCGCCTTGATGCGCGCCACCAGCTCGCGCGCGTCGAAAGGTTTGACCACGTAGTCGTCCGCGCCGGCCGAGAAACAGGCCACTTTATCGTCGGTCGAGCCGTTGGCGGTGAGCATCAGCACCGGCACGTTGTCGCGTTTGCGTCGTAGACGCGCCAGCACGTCCTTGCCGCCAATGCCGGGCAAGCGCAGATCGAGCAACACTGCGTCGTAGCACTGCATGCCGAGCAGCGTTTCCGCACGCTCGCCGTCCTGCGCCCAGTCAACCACGAAATTCTCGACCTGCATCAGGTTCATTACCCAGCGCGCGAGGTCAGCGTCGTCTTCAACGAGCAGCAGTTTCATCGATTTCCCCTGATTTGGCGGCGCATCACACCGCCGCCGACCATAGTCGCATCTCGACGGTGGCGACCAGGCCGACACCGCCCTCTCCCGGCTCGAGCGTAACCGTGCCGCCTTGCCGGCGGGCGATCTCGCGCACAATCGGCAAACCGAGGCCGGTTCCGTCAGCGTGGCTCGACGCGCGATAGAAACGCTCGAACACGCGCACCCGCGCTTCGGCTTTAATACCCGGCCCATTGTCGATCACCCGCACGATCGCCCTGTCATTACCGCGCTGCGTGTGCACGGTGACGCGGCCACCGGCTTGCGTATAGCGCAGCGCGTTGTCGACGAGATTGGTCACCAGCGCCGCGGTCAGCGCCTCGTCGCCGGTCACGTATAGACCGTCTTCCAGCTCGGCGCCCAGATCGATTTCACGCGACTGCGCGAACGCTATCAACTCCTCCAGCACCCCCGCGATCAACGCGCTCAGATCGACCCGCTCGCGCGTACTGGAGGGCGCGGCGGATTCGGCCTGAGCGAGCAGCAACAGTTTGTTGGTCAAGGTGGTCAGCTTGCGGCTGCTTTTGTGCATGCCGGCCAGTGCTTCGCTGAGCGGCGCGTCCCGATTCTCACGTTGCCTCGCGAACTGGATCTGCGCCACCAGCAGCGCGAGAGGCGTACGCAGCTGATGCGCCGCGTCGGAGATGAATTGCCGCTGCGTCGCGGCCTGCTGGCCCATGCGCGCGATGCACTGGTTGATCGCCTCGACGATCGGTCTTAATTCGACGTGCAAGCGCGCCACGCGTATCGGTTCAAGTTGCGACGCGTTACGATCGGCGACGTCGTCTTTCACCTTCATCAAGGGCCGCAATTCGAAGGTCAGCCCGAGATAGACGAACACCATCGCGAGCACCAGTGTGAGCACCTCGCCAAACAGTTGCGGCCGCAAAAGGCGCCACACCATGGCGTCGCGCGAACCCTCCGTTTTCGCGACCGCAACGACGACTTCTTCGGTGCGGCCCGAGTCGTATAGCTGCCGCACGTAGGTAGCGGCGCGCACGGCACGGCCGTCCTCGAGATGCGTGGAGTACAGCATGGGAACGTCGCCGGCACCGGGCGGCACCGGCAAGTCGGGACTGCCGGCGAGCAGCCGGTGGCCGCTCGCTTCGACCCGATAGAACACGCTGTCCTGTTCCGGTGATTCGAACAGTTCGAGCGCGGCCGGCGGAATCTGGATCGACACGTTGCCGTTATCCCAGTCGATGTCCTCGCCAATGATGCGCATCGACGATAACAACGCGTTGTCCTGAACCAGGTCGGCGGTGGTCTGCGCGTTGCGATACGAAATCATGCCGGAAATGGAAACGAACGCCGCCAGCGGCAGCAGGAGCCACCACAGCAAGCGTCCGCGCAGACTGCCTGAAAACACGATTCGTCGTTCCTCTCTACTGGATGTCTCCGCTATATCCCGCGTGCGCGGTGGGCGTTCGATGAATCGCCTGCCTCAAATTCTAGGGGTACAAATCCTTCTACAGGCTTTCGATCACGCGTTTCCTGTACCGATTGCGGGTTTGTCCCGAGTACTGTTGAAGCCGCCGATCTGACGCGACCGATCTAACCAGCCTGAGATCCTTCCGTCGACGTACGCGGAAACGAGACGGTCACGTGCACGCCTTTGCCGCCCTCACCCGGTTTGAGCACGATCTCCCCGTGATGCGCGTCCGCGATTTCACGCACGATGGCGAGGCCCAGCCCGGTCCCTTCAGTATCTGTCGACGCCCGAAAGAACGGCTCGAACACGCGAGTACGCGATTCGGCTGGAATGCCGGGACCATCGTCCAGCACCGTCACAATGACTGTATCGGCTTCAGCGCTGACCGCCACCGTAACGTGGCCGCCACTGCCGGTATAGCGGATCGCGTTTTCCGCGAGATTGGCGATGAGCGCCTGAAGCAGGCCACGATGCCCTGCCACCGGCGCGGGGCCGTTCAGTTCCGCGCCCAGATCGATGTCCCGGGCCTGCGCGAGCAACGCCAGATCTTCCACCACTTCCATCGCCAGCGGCACCAGATCGACCGTTTCCACCGCCAGTTGCTTGTTGTCGGCCGCCTCGGCCTGCGCGAGCAACAGCAGCTTGTTAGTGAGTCCGACCATCGAACGATTACTGCGGTGCATCGCGGCGAGTGCCTCGTCGAGCGCGGGATTCAGGCCGTCCTGCTGGCGCGCGAACTGCAACTGCGTGCCGAGCAGCGTGAGCGGCGTGCGCAACTGGTGCGCGGCGTCGGCGATAAAACGCCGCTGAGCGGCCACCTGCACGCCGAGCCGCGCGATGCATTGATTGATCGCTTCGACGATCGGCCGCAACTCCGTATGCAGGCGCTCGACGCGAATCGGCTCGAGTTGCATGGGATCGCGGTCGGCGACCTCTTCCTTCACTTTCATCAGCGGCCGCAATTCGAAGGTGAGGCCGATGCAGGCCAGCGCGACCGCCAGCACGATCATCTCGATCTGCCGCACGAGTTGCGGTTGCCACAATTGCTGCGCCATCGCGTCACGCGAGCGCACTGTCTTGCCCACCGTCACCCGTACGCGGCGCGTCGCACCGTTGTCGTACATCAGGCGGACGAGACCGACCGCGCGTACAGGCTGGCCATGGAGTTGGGTGTCGTAGTGATCGGCCGTGTCGGGCGAAAGCACCGCGCGCTGCGGAAAATCCGGCGTGCCCGCCAGCAGGCGGCCATCGTCGACCCGCACGCTGTAGAACACCTGATCGCGATAGGGCGACACGAACACTTCAAGTGCGGCGGGCGGCACATCCACGCGCAGAAAACCGTCCACCCATTCCACTTCGCCGGCGATCATCCGCGCCGACGAGATAAGCTGGTTGTCCTGCACCAGGTCCGCCGTGCGCCGCGCGTTGTCGTATTCCGCTTTGCCGGTGACGAACACGTACAACGCGAGCGGCACCAGCAGCCACCACAGCAGGCGCATGCGCAGGCTATTGGTCATCTTCTTTCTTGCGCAGCAGATAGCCCAACCCGCGCAACGTGACGATCGCGGCCGAACTGCCGTCGAGTTTCTTACGCAGCCGCGAAATGTAGATTTCGACCGCGTCCTCGCTCGGCTCGTCCGCGAGCGTGAAGATCGCGTCGACCAGGGCCGGCTTCGTGACGGTCTTGCCCAAACGCAGGATCAGCGTTTCGAGCACCGAACGCTCGCGCGGCGTCACGTTCAGCGGCGCGCCCTTCAGCGTGAACTGGCGCGTGTCGATGTCGAACGCGAGATCGCCGCACACCACCTCGCTTGCCTTCGAGGGCGACTGGCGGCGGATCGCCACCTTGATGCGCGCGATCAGCTCGCGCACTTCGAAAGGCTTGACCAGGTAATCGTCCGCACCGGCGCCGAGCAGTTCGACTTTTTCGTCGATCGAACCGCTCGCCGTGAGGATCAGCACGGGCGTGGCGTCACCCCGCTGGCGCAAACGGCGCAGCACGTTCTTGCCCGACAGCTTCGGCAGATTCAGGTCGAGCAGGATCACGTCGTAGTGATTGGTGCGCAGCAAGCGGTCGGCGGCGTCGCCGTCCTGCACGGCGTCGAGCGCGAACGCCTCCTGCTCCAGCATCTTCGCGAGCCAGTGCGCCAGCGTGGGGTTGTCTTCGATGAGCAGCAGCTTCATGGGGAGAACGGCGAATTAGGCAACTCAATGCGCGGCAAAAGTCAGGACGCCGATTGTGCCGTAAAACAAGGGCTTTGCGCGCGGCTTGGGTGCTTTGTGGCCCACGTTATGGGGTTTGCCAGGGGGCGCCCCGAAGATTACGGAGGATTTTCGGGTTAACACCCATGATTTGCTCGCAGCCCCGAAAGCTGCCAGAAGGTTTCAGATTTCTATAATCCCCGTCATTCATCCAGAAAGCGCCGCATCCGCACAGGGCGGCGACTAAACCTCAGGAGACTGCTTCATGCGTACCTTGCGCCAGATTGCCGCCGTGTCAGGTGTTGCGTTTACCCTTGCCGCCGCTTCGGCCGCGGCTCACGCGGAGAAGCTGACGATCATGGTCGGCGGCGCCACCAAGATCATCTATCTGCCGGCCAAGCTGACCGAGCAACTCGGCTACTTCAAGGACGAAGGCCTCGACGTCGAAATCCTCTCGCAGCCGGCCGGCGTGGACGCGGAAAACGAACTGCTAGCGGGCGCGGTGCAAGGCGTGGTGGGCTTCTACGACCACACCATCGACCTGCAGAGCAAGGGCAAGGAAGTCCAGGCGCTGGTGATTTTCGGCCAGGTGCCGGGTGAAGTGGAAATGGTCGCCACCAAGTCGGCAGAGACCTTCAAAAGCATGGCCGACTCGAAGGGCAAGACGCTGGGCGTGACCGGCCTCGGCTCGTCGACCAGCTTCCTCACGCAATACCTCGCGCAGCGCGCGGGCGTGCCGTCCACGCAATACACGCTGCTGCCGGTTGGCGCGGACAACAGCTTTATCGCCGCCATCAAGCAGAACCGCATCGACGCGGGCATGACCACCGAGCCGACCGTCTCGCAACTGCTTAAGACCGGCGACGCCAAGGTGCTGGTCGACATGCGCACGCTGGAAGGCACCCGCGCCGCGCTGGGCGGCACGTATCCGGCTTCGAGCTTCTACGTGCAGCGCGCGTGGGCCGAGTCGCACAAGGATGACGCCACGAAGCTCTCACACGCATTCGCGAAGACGCTGAACTTCATCGCAACGCATAGCGCGGAAGAGATCGCCGCGAAGATGCCGAAGGACTACTACGGCAACAACAAGGACCTGTACGTCGGCGCGCTGAAAGCATCGCTGCCGATGTTCACGAAGGACGGCAAGATGCCCGCCGACGGCCCGGACACTGTCCTGAAGGTGCTGTCGGCGTTCAATCCTTCGGTGAAGGGCAAGCACATCGACCTCGCCAAGACCTATAGCAACGACTACGTGTCGGCAACGGTCAAGACCGCGGCGAAGTAACGCCCTCTGCGTCACGCCCTTTCAACATCAAGAGAACTGCGAGGCACCAGCCGATGAATCAACCTCTGTCACGCGATACGCCCGCCATCGAGATGCGCAACGTATCGTGCCGTTTCATCTCTCCGGATGGCAAAGCGACGATCGCGTTGCGCGACTTCAGCATGTCGGTGGCGCGTGGCGAATTCGTCGCGGTTGTCGGCCCAACGGGTTGCGGCAAGTCGACCACGCTCAGCATGATCACCGGCTTGCTGAAGCCCACCACCGGCGAAGTGCGCGTAATGGGCGCACCGGTGGACGGCATCGATCCGCGCATCGGTTTCGTGTTTCAGGCGGACGCCGTGTTTCCGTGGCGCTCGGTCATCGACAACGTCGCGGCCGGCCCGCTCTATCGCGGCCGCTCGAAATCCGCCGCGTACGACGAAGCCAACGAATGGCTGCGCCGCGTGGGCCTCGACAAGTTCGGCAAGCACTATCCGCATCAACTGTCCGGCGGCATGAGAAAGCGCGTGGCGCTGGCGCAAACCTTCATCAACAAGCCGGAAATCCTGCTGATGGACGAGCCCTTCTCGGCGCTCGACATGCAAACGCGCACGCTGATGCAGGACGAACTGCTGCAACTGTGGGGCGGCGCCGGTTCGGTGGTGTTCGTCACGCACGATCTGGAAGAAGCGATTGCGCTTGCGGATCGCGTGTTCGTGCTGACCGCGCGTCCGGCGACGTTGAAGAAGGTGTACGAAATCGATCTGCCGCGTCCGCGCGTCACGTCGGAAGTTCGCTACGACCCACGCTTTATCGAAATCTCGCGCGACATCTGGCACGACCTGCGCGAAGAAGTGCAGATCGGATAACCCAAGGAACGGCAAACATGTCTACAACTCCTCAACAGACGATGCCTTCGGGCATCGATCCCGCGTCGCTCGCGCAAGTCGAACGCGTCGCGCAAAAACGTATCCGCCAACGTCATGCGCTGGTGATCACGCTGCGTATTGTCGTGCTGGTGGTTGTGCTCGGCGGATGGGAATTGTCCGCGCGCCTGAAGTGGATCGATCCGTTCTTCTTCTCGATGCCGAGCGCGATTTTCGATCAGATCATCGACTGGTTCGTGAACGGCACGTCGCAAGGACCGCTCCTGACGCAGGTGTGGGTCACGCTCGAAGAAACCGGGCTCGGCTTCATTATCGGTTCGGTGGCGGGCGTGTTCTGCGGCATCGTGCTCGGGCGCAACAAGCTGCTCTCCGATGTATTCAGCCTCTACATCAAGATCGCCAACTCGATTCCGCGCGTGGTGCTCGGCTCGGTATTCGTGATTGCGCTCGGTCTTGGCATGGCTTCGAAGGTGGCGCTGGCAGTGGTGATGGTGTTCTTCGTCGTGTTTGCGAATGCGTTCCAGGGTGTGCGTGAAGCGGACCGCTACATGATCGCGAATGCGCAGATTCTGGGTGCGTCGCGCCGTCAGGTGACGACCTCGGTGGTGATCCCGTCGGCGTTGAGCTGGATTCTCGCCAGCTTGCACGTGAGCTTCGGCTTTGCGCTGGTCGGCGCGGTGGTGGGCGAATTCCTCGGCTCGAAGCAAGGTATCGGCCTCTTGATCTCCACTGCGCAAGGCGCGTTCAACGCAAGCGGCGTGTTCGCGGCGATGATCGTGCTGGCTGTGGTCGCGCTGGCTGCGGACTATCTGTTGACCGCGGTCGAACAGCGGCTGTTGAAGTGGCGGCCCGCAGCGGTTTGAGTTGACCGTCAAGCCGTAAAAAGAAAAAAGGCGCCGTCGGCGCCTTTTTTTATTTCGCTTTTCACTCATTAAGCATAACGAGGCGAAGCACGACACGCTTTCGCGACGGCGCGTTTTGCGCTACGTTTGCAACGCTGGCATCACCTGAGCGAGCTGACACGGCAGTACGCACGAAGAATCCATCCAATCCCCTGCTGGAGCGATGAATATGAGTGACGTCCAAGACGGCAAAGCAGCAAGCGAGGCAAACACGTCGAATGCAGCGAATGTGCCGAAGGATCGGATCGAACACGTCGTTCTGCTGCTGATGGAAAATCATTCCTTCGATCAGATGCTCGGCTGTCTCGACGAAGTACACACCGGCCTGGATGGAATACGCAACGCCGCGTCGAAGTCCAACGACGACGGCGAAGGCCACACCTTCTTCCCTCAGGTCACACAAGAGCGGCAGATGCGCCACGATCCGGACCACGGATACGAGGCCGTGCTGGCCCAGATCGCGGGAGACAACGGCGGCTTCGTTCGATCGTTCGCGAAGGACTACCCGAAAAGCACCCTTGCCGCGCGGCAAGACATCATGGGCTATTACCCGCGCGGCTTTCTCCCGGCACTACACACGCTGGGCGAGCAATTCACGGTGTGCGACAAGTGGTTCGCATCGTTACCCGGTCCAACCTGGCCGAACCGTTATTTCGCGCTGACGGGTACGTCGATGGGCGAAGTGGGGATGCCAGTAGGGATCGACGCCCTGAATCCGAGGTGGTACACCGAGCAGAACCAGGACACGATTTTCGACCGCCTCAATGACAAGGAGAAAACGTGGAAGATCTACTTCTACGATTTTCCCGCGTCGCTGCTATTGAAAAACCAGCGTCGAGCGAAAAACCTCGCCAATTACCGGCGGTTCGACACGTTCTTCGACGACGCAGCCGGCCCCGCGAACGAGTTTCCCGAGTTCGTGCTCATCGAGCCGAAATACTTCGGCGAAGCACAGAACGACGACCATCCACCGCACAACATCATGAAGGCGGAGAAGCTGATCGCCGACACCTACAATGCGCTGCGCTCCAATCAGGCATTGTGGGAACGCACACTGTTAGTCATCCTGTACGACGAGCATGGCGGCTTTTTCGACCACGTGCATCCACCGTCGAATGCAATGGCGCCCGACGAACACACGGACAGCTTCGACTTCACCCAGCTCGGTGTACGGGTTCCCGCCATTCTCGTCTCCCCATGGTGCGACCCGGGCGTGTGCAATACGCAATTCGATCATTGCAGTCTGCTGAAATACCTCTGTGACAAGTGGGAGCTTGCGCCGCTCGGCAATCGCACACAAGCTGCGGCAAGCGTCGGACTCGCAATCCGCTCAACGGGAATTGCCCGGACCGATACGCCACGTTTTATTCGCGTGACCAATCAATCGCTGATTGCGGAGCATGTAGAGCTCGAAAGGAAATCGTCGAACGGCAATCAGCACGGACTCCATCATTTCGCGGACTTTTTACACGCAGAGTTGGATAAGTTGGCCGCGGACGTGGTGGAGTCCGCTTCGCACCTCGCACTTACCGAAACGGGGTGGGTTCGGCTAAAGAGCGCGCTCGGCTCCGCGATGATGCGGTTTGGCCAGTGGCTCAGCAGAGACTTCTATCAAGCCCGCGATGATCGCGAAGCGCGCACCGGCCAGGCGTTCACGCGGCTCACGCAGTCCTCGAAGGTCCTCGCGAAGGCTCCGCAAGACGGCGCCCCAATTACGGCATCGCGGTCCTAGCAAGCCGCGCGCACGAGAGTGCGTCAACCGAACCCTCTTCTTTTATTGCAAATCTCGCAACAAACATTACCTGAATTGACGATTACTCCGGCCAGATCGCAAAACTACAATGCAATCACTGACTACGAACAACACCGCTCGTAGCAAGATAAAGACCGAACTGGAGGTAGTTCATCATGAAATCGCTCATTCAAGCTGTTGTTGTCGCCGCTGTGCTGGCCGCTCCTGTTGCCTCGTTTGCGCAGTCCAACCAGCCCGTGACCCGCGCCGAAGTCCGCGCGCAACTGATTCAACTCGAAAAGGCCGGCTACCAGCCGGGCCGTTCCGACCCGTACTACCCGGCTGACATCCAGGCTGCACAAGCCCGTGTCGCCCAGCAAAACGGTACCGCACAAGCCGCGGAAAGCAGTTACGGCGGCGTGGTGAATGGCTCGTCGCAGTCGGGCCGCGCGGTTCCGGCGAACGGTCCGAAGTCGATTTATTTCGGCAACTAAGCTGGTAACTGAGTTGGCAACCGGGCAGGCGGCTGAGCCGTCCAGCGTAACGAAGCAGAGGCCACGCCGTTTGCACTGATCGACCGCGAAGTCCGCAACACAGCCGCACGCTTTGATTCAAACGAACTGGCCCGCGACCGAGTATCCCCGATCGCGGGCCAGTTCTGTATTCGATACCTCCGTCATCGGGCTCCCGATGACTTCGCCTGGACCTTCACGGTCTGGGCGCTTTTTGTTTATCTGGTGCTACGTCTGGCCTGAGCCTCACCGGCGCCAGCCTGCTTGCGTTATTCGCGAGCAATCAGATCGCCCACCTGGCCACGACCCGTGACGAGACAGCTCGACAGGAAATTTTCACCCTGGCTGCTGGCCCCGGCGTCACCGAAACCCTTTTTCAACGCATTCGCTTTGACCAGCTCCGCGCCCTGGTGGCACGTAATTGTCCCCATCTCTCCGGCTTGCGCGCGCATCAGCGCTCTATCTGCCATCAAATAGCCAAGCAACAACACCACTGCAATATTGAACGCTTGTCTCATGAATCGTCTCCTCTTTTGAAGAGACTAACGCGAACCATCAATGCAGGATGCTAGGGGTTTCCCGATTGGTGGCGATTCAATGATGCGGATTAAGTTGAAAGGCAATGCCGCGTGAATCGGCTATGCGGCATGGCTGAATCCACATTAAATACATCGCGCCCCACGCTCAGAGTCGAGCTTCGATTTGCTTGATCCGCTTTTCAACCGATGCGCGCACCAGACCATTCGAAGGCACCAGCAGCAGTGAAGACGCAATGATCTGATACACCTGATTGCGCCGGACTTTAGAGACCTTGGCCGGGTCGAGCCAGTCATTGTTATCCACCAGCAACAGCAGCGTATCCAGGCCAATCAGAATCGGCCACAAGCAGGCTAGACGCAAACGCACGGAAAACGCGGGAATCGCGAGCGTGTAGTCCAACGCCTCGCGAAAATGATCGAGCGACTTGCGCACGAGTTCGACCATCAGCGGCCGGGCGCGAATAGAATTTGCCGGCTGCAGGAGGTCCTGCGCGCTCAGCGCGTGTTGGTCGAGCATCGTCTGCGGAAGGTAGCAGCGGCCGATCCGCAGATCCTTGCCGCAATCGCGCAGCACGTTGGTCATCTGCAGCGCTTTGCCGAAACGCACGCCGCGGCGCGCCATGATTTCAGGCCGCTCTTTCAGCGTGCCGCGCATGTGCGCGTAGGTCATGGTGGTCCAGAATTCGCCGACGCAGCCGGCCACCAGGTAGGTATAGCGGTCGAGTTCGTCGTACTCGCAGAGCGCGGCGATCTGGCCGGAACGTTCGTCGGGGAACGTGCGAAGGTCGAATTCCATGCCCTCGGTCAGCGTCGACACGATCTCGCGTACGGCTTTGCGGTCGGACTCGCGCAGTTGCGACAGCACCTCGAGCGCGGGCCCTAGCGATTCGAGCAGGACCTTTTCATCGGACTGGATCTGTTGGCCCGCTACTTCAGTGGCCATGCGCTGGAACAGCGCGCCGTCGTTCGGGGCGCCGTTGACCTGGTCGCGCAGCGACAGCAGCATTGCAAGGCGTTGCTCGGGCGAGATCAGCGACGTGTCGGCAATCGTGTCGGCCGCGCGCGCGAGCAGGTACGCGAGGCCGATCGGATCGCGCATCCCGGCGGGCAGCACGCGCAGGGTGAGATAGAAGGAGCGTGAAACGCCTTTCAGGAGCGGGCCGAGAAGAAAGGCCCGGGTCGGATTCGGCATGGATGGGATCAGGTCGGTATTGGGCAAAAATCAGGCGCTGCCGAATTGTATACGGCGAAGCGCCTTTGCCGTGCGACCAGAGACCCAGAGTCGGCGAACGATGCGCGCCTTACGTCGCGCCACACGCGGCCGCGTAAATCACGGCGGGGTCGCACTGTGCCGCGTCGTACATCGCGTCGACGAGCGCCGCCCGATGTGTCAGCACCGCGCGCTGATTGATCGATCCTTTATCGGTGATCTCGCCGAGATCGAGCGAAGGGGCGACGTCCATGAGCCGGATACGGGCGATCGTCGTCGCGCTGCCAGTCGCACCGCGATTGAGCGTCGCCAGTAAGGCCGCAAAATGGGCACGCACAACGGGGGCTTCGATCACCTCGCGCGCGCTGGCAGACAAAGGCAAACCTGCCAGCCGCCGGCAATCGTCGAGCCGCGGAAATACCAGCAAACCCACGTCATCGCGATTCATCCCGGCGACCACCACGTCCTGCACATACGGCGCGCCTTCGGAGATCACGCGAGCGCGCATCGGGCCGACGCTAACGAAGGTGCCCGAACTCAGCTTGAAGTCTTCAGCGATGCGCCCGTCGAACAACAGCCCGAGTTCCGGCCGTTCGACATCGACAAAGCGCAACGCGTCGCCGCTGCAAAAGTAACCTTCTTCGTCGAAGGCGTTGTCCAATTCCGCGGAATTCGCGCGCCAATAGCCGGCCATCACATGCGGTCCGCGATAGCGCGCTTCGAGTTTGTCGCCGACCGGTGCAAGTTTGACCTCGCAGCCAGGTGCCGGTGAGCCGACGTAGCCGGCGCGCATGATCGGCCCCGTGGTGAACAGGCAGGACGGCGAGGTCTCGGTCATGCCGAGTCCGGCCATGATGCGAATGCGCTCGCCGCAATATTGTTCGGTGACGCGTTCGAGCCGGTCCCACGCCGCCTGCGAGAGCCCCGCGCCCGCAAAGAAATACACCTTCACGCGCGAGAAAAACGTCTCACGTAATTGAGCGTCCTGCTCCAGCGCGATGGCCAGTTCTTCCCAACCCTTCGGCACGTTGAAGTAGATCGTCGGTGCGATTTCACGCAGGTTGCGCAGCGTTTCTTCGAACTTGCCGTTGACCGGCTTGCCATCGTCGATATACAGCGTGCCGCCGTTGTAGAGCGCGATGCCCGCGTTATGGCTGCCGCCGAAGGTGTGATTCCACGGCAACCAGTCAACCAGCACCGGCGGCACGTTCGCGAACTCAGGAAACGTTTCGAGCAGCATCTGCTGGTTGCTGCACAGCATGCGGTGCGTGGTCGGCACGGCCTTCGGTAGTTTGGTCGAGCCCGACGTAAACAGAAACTTGGCGATGGCGTCCGGGCTCAGCGCCGCCTGAACGGAATCGACTGTGGTCGGCGTTCTATTCAGCAGGGCGCTGAATGAAGTCACGCTGCGCGCCGCCTGCGGCTCTTTGGGTCCTGTTGCAGCGACGACCTCGACGTCGGCTGGCACCACGGCATCGATCGCCCTCGCAAAGGCGTCGTAGCCTGTTGCGAAGACCAGACCCGGCGTCAGCAGATCGATCGTATGGCGCAGCTTGCCGAAGTCGCCGGAAGCGAGCGCATACGCCGGGGAGATCGCCGCATACGGAATGCCGGCCCACATCGCGCCGAGCGCCAGTTGCAGGTGTTCGAGATCGTTGCCCGAGAGAATCACGACTGGACGCTCAACGGAAAGATCGCGCGCCAGCAGCGCTTGTCCAATCGCGCGAGCACTTTGCAGCGCCTTCGCGTAGCTCAGGCCGATCCATTGACCGTCACTGCCGCGTCGCGCCGCCAGCCAGCGCCCCGGGTGCTCGCGCGCGCCGCTTGCGAGCCGGTCGGTCAAACGTTGCGGGTGTTCGCCGAGCGGCTCGGCAGCGCGCAAATACCACGTGTCGCCGTGCCGTTGTGCGTGCAACGATGATGCGCCGATCGTCGTCGCGCGGTAATGCGCCGGCGCGTTGTCGTGCGCGACGGGGGTGTTCGGTTGTCTCGGCTCGGAATGCAACGCCTGTCTCCATGGAAAGCACCGCTCTCTAAAGCGGAGCGATCTTCTTTTAATGCTCCAACGCGGCTATTCGACCGCGGACAATCAAATCGGATAGTGCCGCGGGCCGGTTTGAATCGTGATCCAGCGCAGGTCGGTGAACTCCGCTATCGATGCCTTGCTGCCAAACCGCCCATAGCCACTCTTCTTCACGCCGCCGAACGGCATCTGCGCTTCGTCGTGCACAGTCGGCCCGTTGATATGGCAGATGCCCGATTCGATCCGTTTCGCCACATTCAACGCGCGCGATATATCGCGGCTGAATACCGCTGCGGAGAGACCGTATTCGCTATCGTTGGCAACCTGAATCGCTTCCTCGTCACTGTCCACGCGCTGCACCGTCACCACCGGGCCGAAGGATTCCTCGGCATAGAGCAACATGTCGCGCGTCACGCCGTCGACAATCACCGGTTGCATTACCGCGCCTTCAACCGAGCAGCCGACCGGCAGCTTCGCGCCCTTCTCATGCGCGTCTTCAACGAGCGCCTTGATGCGCCGCGCGGCCGCCACGCTTTCGAGTACGCCAAGCACCGAATCGGCCGCAGCGGGATCGCCCGCCTTCAGGGTTCGCGCTTTGGCCGCGAGTTTCTCGACCAGCACGTCGGCGATTTTGCGGTCGACGATCAGCCGCTCCGTCGACATGCAAATCTGCCCCTGGTTGAAGAACGCGCCGAACGCAATGCCGTCCACCGCCGCATCCAGATCGGCGTCGTCGAGCACCACCACAGGCGCCTTGCCGCCGAGCTCGAGCAAGGCCGGCTTCAAATGCTGCGCGGCATGTTGCGCGACGATGCGTCCGACCCGCGTCGAGCCCGTGAAATTGACCCGTCGCACCGCCGGATGAGCGATCAACCTTTCGACGATCGCCGGCGCATCTTCGGCCGAATGCGTGACGACGTTCACCACGCCGTCGCCGAGGCCGGCTTCCTGCAACACGCTGCCGATCAGCCGATGCACACCCGGGCAGCCTTCCGAAGCCTTAAGCACGACCGTGTTGCCACATGCGAGCGGCATGGCAATTGCCCGGGTGCCGAGAATCACCGGCGCATTCCACGGCGCCATGCCGAGCACCACACCGCACGGCTGGCGCACGGCCATCGCGAGACTGCCCGGCACATCAGACGGAATCACGTCGCCGTCGATCTGCGTGGTCATCGCGGCGGCTTCGCGCAACATGTTGGCGGCCAGCATCACATTGAAGCCGTACCAGTTCGGCATCGCGCCGGTTTCGGCCACACCGGTTTCGATGAACTGCGCGGTGCGGGCATCCATCAGATCGGCTGCGGCCAATAGACGTCTGCGACGTTCAGTCGGCGCTAGTGCCGACCATGCCGGGAATGCGCGCGCCGCGGCATCAACAGCCGCATCTGCATCGGCCAGCGTGGCGGCAGCCGCACGCGAGGCCGCCGTAACGCTTGCGGGATTGATCCGCTCGAATGTTCTGCCGTCCGATGCGCCGCGGCTCTCGCCGCCGATCAACAATGTCACTTCATGCATGTGTCTCGTCTCCTCGCTATGTCTCTCGTCCCGCCAGTCTCCCCACGCGTGTATCTGGCTGACGCTACCTTAGCGCCAGCGATAGTTCAGCGCTTGTAGGTTTGCAGACCCGGCTTGATCGCCTTCTCGTCGAGGAACTGTTTCAGGCCCTGCTCGCGGCCGCCTTCGGGATCGCGCAGTTGTGCCTGATCCAGCTTGGCGTACAGGTAATCCTCGTTCTGATCCCACGTCAGTTCACGGCAACGCTTGAAGCCGTGCTTGGCCGCGCGCAGCACCACCGGATTCTTCTGCAACAGCTTGCCTGCGAGAACACGCGTGGCTTCGCGCAATTCGGCACGCGGCACGCTGTTGTTGACGAGACCCATCTGCGCGGCTTCCTGACCCGTGAACGTCTCGCCGGTCATGATGTAGTAAAGAGCCTGACGATGTCCGACGGTATCCGCCATCGCCTTGCTCACCAGGTTGCCCGGCGGAATGCCCCAGTTGATTTCGGAGAGGCCGAACACGGCTTCGTCCGCGGCGATCGCGAGATCGCATGCCACCAGCGGCGAGAAGCCACCGCCGAAGCACCAGCCGTTGACCATCGCGATGGTCGGCTTCGCGTACATGCGCAGCAACTGCCATTGCCAGCGGCATGCATCGCGGCGAATCTTTTCTTGCAGGATTTCCGGGCCGGCGTCGACTTCACGGAAGTATTCCTTCAAGTCCATGCCGGCGGTCCACGCGTCGCCCTCGCCTGTCAGCACGAGAACCTGGGCTTCGGCGTCCAACTCGACTGCCTCGAGGACCTCGATCATTTCCTTGTTCAGCGTCGGGCTCATTGCGTTGCGCTTCTCTGGGCGATTGAACGTGACCCATGCGATGCCCTCTGCTACATCGACCTTGACGGTTTTCCAGCGACCTTCGTAACTCATCTACTTTCTCCGTGAATGTTGGCCCCAGCAGCGGCCCGATGACTGCATTTAATATCAGGCTACCTGATATGTAAAGCGGAATTTCGCGGACTCGGTGCAAACCCCTATCGGCCGAATTAGCGCAGAGGCGCGCTAAGATGCAGGCTAGACCGGACCTCCAGCCCACCATGAGCAAAAATCCAGATTCGCCCGCCGAACCCACCACCACGCGTACCCGTCGCCCGCACCTGCGGTTGGCCTATGTGATCGGAAGTCTCGACCGCATTCTTCGGCGCCGCATGACCGAGGCACTCGCGCCACTCGGTCTCACGCTCTCGCAATTCACCGCGCTTTCGGTACTCGACGCAAAGGGGCAGGCTTCCAATGCGCAAGTGGCCGAACGCTCCTTCATCACGCCGCAATCGGCCAATGAAGTGATGAACGCCATGGCGAGCCGGAACTGGGTCAGCCGCGAGCCGGACCCGACGCACGGCCGCATCGTGCTGCTGCAATTGACCGATGAAGGGCGGGCCGTGCTGCGCGAATGCGAGCAGGCGGTGAAGACGATCGAGAAACAGATGATGGAAGGCCTCGAGCTCGACACGGCCGGCGTCGTACAAACCCACCTCGAAACTTTCGTGCGCAACCTGCGCGACTAACCTTCCCGTCACTGCAAATCGCTAGGTGTTTTCACCGAAGCATTTGCACTTGTTTTATCAGTCTACCTGATATTAAATCCTATCCACGATGCAGCGTGTGGAGACGCGTTGCATCGCGTCGAAACAAACGGACAGCAACGCAGGCATCGAACCGATGTGCTGCGCGCTGCGGCTTTTGCCGGGCGGTTCTTAAGCATTCCACGGTGACCTCGACGGCGGTCTGAATCCCGTTTCACCCAGGTGGTCTCGAACACCGGACCGCCCCTGCGCTGAGCAAACGCAACCGTTTTTGCGCCAAGCCGGCACACCAGACGGCGACTCCGCACCTGCAGCTCTTGATCGACACCGGAAAACCACGCATTTTAATAAGGATCACTAACGTGAAAAGAGCCGGAATACTACCTTCGACAGAAAGCCTTGCCGGACCGGCGACGTCCAGCCGGACAAGCGCCTTTGTCACACTCGGATTGTGTTTTGCCGTCGCGTTGCTCGAAGGGCTCGACTTGCAGTCGGTCGGTGTCGCCGCGCCACGGATGGCACGCGAGTTCGGTTTGTCGGTCGGCCAGATGGGTCTCGCGTTCAGCGCCGGGACCTTCGGCTTGCTGCCGGGTGCAATGTTCGGCGGACGGCTTGCTGACCGCATCGGCCGCAAGCGCGTGCTGGTGATTTCCGCATGCCTGTTCGGCTTGTTGTCGATCGCGACCGCACTCGTAAGCGACTTTCACACACTGGTGATCGTGCG
Source organism: Paraburkholderia nemoris (assembly GCF_905221015.1). Lineage (NCBI taxonomy): Bacteria > Pseudomonadati > Pseudomonadota > Betaproteobacteria > Burkholderiales > Burkholderiaceae > Paraburkholderia > Paraburkholderia nemoris. The sequence goes on from NZ_CAJNBO010000010.1 coordinate 177,333, forward strand.
GGTGCTGACGGGCATTGGTCTTGGCGGTGCATTGCCTAACCTGATCGCGTTGTCGTCGGAAGCGGTCGAGCCACGCTCGCGCAGCACCGCCGTGAGCGTGATGTATTGCGGCATTCCGTTCGGCGGTGTGATCGCTTCGGTGATCGGCGTGTTAAGCGCGGGCGACACCGAGTGGCGGCATATCTTCTACGTCGGCGGCACAGGGCCGCTGGTTCTGGTGCCGCTGTTGCTTGTGTTTCTCGCGGATTCGAAGGCATTCACCCAAGCCTCGCGAGACGGTCATGCGAAGCCCGCGCCGGTCGGCGAGATCCTGTTCGGCGGCACACGTGGCCTCTCGACCGTGCAGATCTGGGTCAGCTATTTCTGCACGCTGATCGTCCTCTACTTCCTGCTCAACTGGCTGCCTTCGTTGATGGCCGCAAGCGGTCTGTCACGCGCACAAGTGGGCTATGTGCAGATTTTCTTCAACATCGGCGGCGGCATCGGCGCGTTGTGCATCGGCATGTTGATGGACCGGATGCGTTCGGGTCTCGTCGTGGCGGGCATGTATGCCGGAATCATCGCGTCGCTCGCGGCGCTCTCGATGGCGCCCGGCTTCGGCGCACTCGCCACCTCAGCGTTCTTCGCGGGGATGTTCGTGATCGGTGGGCAATCTGTGCTGTACGCGCTCTCGGCGGCGTTCTATCCGACTGCCATGCGCGGCACCGGCGTCGGCGCGGCCGTGGCGGTGGGCCGTATCGGCTCGGTGGTCGGACCGCTTGCAGCAGGTCAATTGCTGGCGATGGGGCGCAGTTCGTCGACGGTGATCGGCGCGAGCATTCCCGTCACGCTGATCGCCGCTGCGGCTGCGCTGTTGTTGCTGCGCCGCCCGCGTGCCGACGACTGACCGGCCAGGCAAGAAGACTCAAGAAGACTCAAGAAGATTCAAGAAGATTCAAGAAGACCCAACAACAAACACATTCGATCAACGGTTTGGAGACACCCTGCATGCAAGCATCCACACGCATCCTTCTTTGCGGCGCATTGTGCGCCGTCAGCGGCGCCGCGGCGGCTCAATCGAGCGTAACGCTCTACGGCATCATCGACACCGGCATCGAATACGTATCGCATGCAAACGCCGCGGGCAAAAGCGTTTTTCGCATGCCGTCGGTCACCGGCGAGCTGCCTTCACGTTGGGGCCTGCGCGGCAATGAAGACCTGGGCGGCGGCTATAGCGCGGTGTTCACGCTAGAAAGCGGTTTCAACGTGCGCGCCGGCGATCTCGGCCAGGGCGGCAGGTTGTTCGGGCGTCAGGCCTTCATCGGCATCAAGAGTCCGTACGGCACTGTGTCGTTCGGACGACAGTACACGATGACGTATCTCGCGCTGATGGGCGCGGATCTGATCGGCCCGGATATCTACGGCCTGGGCTCGCTCGACGCCTACGTGCCGAACGCCCGCGCCGATAACTCGGTGAGCTACCTGGGCACCTATGCGGGCGTAACGCTCGGCGCGAACTATTCATTCGGCCGCGACGCCGCGGGCACCGGCAACTCGCCAGGCCAGGGCACCTGCACCGGCTCGGTGGCCGGGCACGCAACGGAATGCCGCGAGTGGTCGGTGATGTTGAAGTACGACGCGCCGCTGTTCGGCGTTGCTGCGTCGTATGAAGAGCAACGCGGTGGGAGCACTGCTGCGGCGAACTTCTTCGACGGCGTTGCGCCCATTCCACTCACCAATGCCGCCGACAAAGACGTCCGCACCCACGTCAGCGCATACGCCAACATCGGCAAGGCAAAGATCGGCGCGGGCTGGCTCAATCGCCGGGTCGAACCGTCGGCGGTCACGATTGCATCCGTGCGCTCGGATCTGTTCTTCGTCGGCGCCTCGTACTTCGTGACACCGGCTTTCATCGTCGACGGCGAGGTCTATCACATCACCAATAGCGAACACGACACGCGCGCCGCGATGGGCACGCTGCGCACCACCTATCTGCTGTCGAAACGCACCGCTGTCTATGCGCAGGGCTCGTATCTCGCCAACAGCGCGAAGGCGCGTTACTCGGTCAGCGCCGGTGGCGGCGGCACGACACCCACGGCAGGCACCGGCCAGACCGGCGTGATGCTCGGCATTCGTCATTCGTTCTAGGGGACACCGCATGAAGCACACATCCATCGCGCTGGCTGCAGCGGCGGCACTGACTCTCGCCGCGTGTGGCGGCAATGATGTCAGCGACCCGGCCACCACGAGCACGAATGCCCTGCCACAACTGAATGCGGCGACTCCCGGCACACTCGCCGGCAATTGCGCCGCGCTGGCTGCGAAACTCACGTTCGCCAACACCGTCTTCACCTCGGTGTCAGACGTCGCGGCCGGCACGCTTAAGGTGGCCGGCAAACCGATTGCCGAGCACTGCCTGATTCAGGGCAGCATGAATCAGCGCGTGAGCAGCGTCGATGGTAAGACGTACGCCATCGGCTTCGAGATGCGTCTGCCGCTGGCATGGAACGGGCGCTTCTTCTATCAGGCCAATGGCGGCCTCGACGGGAATGTAGTGACCGCTACCGGTGAAATCGGCGGCGGCGGCCCGACTAACGACGCACTCAACATGGGCTTTGCTGTGATCAGTTCGGACGCGGGCCACAGCGCGTCGCAGAATCCGCTGTTCGGCCTCGACCCGCAAGCGCGCCTCGACTACGGCTACAACGCGGTCGCCACGCTCACGCCAATGGCCAAGCAGGTGATCAAACTCGCGTACGGCAAGGGGCCGGACCGCAGTTATTTCGACGGATGCTCCAACGGCGGCCGTCATGCATTGGTCGCGGCGGCACGTTCTTCGGCGCAATACGACGGGATCATTGCCGGCGACCCGGGCTTTCACTTGCCGAAAGCGGCAATCGGCGAGATGTGGAGCGCGCAGCAATTGGCCAAGGTCGCGACCGCCACGACCGCGAACGGTCTGCCCGACATCACGACCGGCTTCACCGCGGCGGAACGTCAGATGGTGGCGTCGAAGATACTGGCCAAATGCGATGCACTCGACGGCGCCAGCGACGGCCTCATTCAGGATATCAAGGCATGCCAGGCAAATTTCAGCCTGGCGACCGACGTTCCCACCTGCACGAACAACGTGCGCGACGGAACCTGTCTGACGAGCGCGCAGAAGGACGCGATCGGCAACGTCTTCTCGGGCGCACGCAACAGCGCCGGCACGGCGCTGTATTCGAGCTTTCCGTACGACGCCGGCCTCGGCCCGGGCTGGTCGGCATGGAAGCAGGCGAACTCGATCACCCTTGATCCCGCCGCAGCGGCATTCACGTTCACCACGCCGCCACAGAGTGCGTCGGTGTTGAGCCAGTTGTCGGCTTACGCGCTGAACTTCAGCATGGATACCGACGCGCCGAAGATCTTCGCCACGAGTGGCGTGTATAGCGAGTCCGCCTGGTCGTTCATGACGCCGCCCGACGAGACCAACCTCAGTGCGTTGAAGCAACGCGGTGCAAAGCTGATGATCTATCACGGCACGAGCGACCCGGTGTTTTCGTCGAACGATACGACCGACTGGTATCAGCGGCTCACGGCAGCCAACGGCGGCGACGCCTCGAACTTCGCCCGTCTCTACACGATCGCCGGCATGAACCACTGCTCCGGCGGTCCGAGCACCGACCAGTTCGACATGCTCACGCCGATGATTGCGTGGGTCGAACAGGGCAAGGCGCCGGACAGCGTGGTCGCCACCGCACGCGATGCGAGCAATGTCGTGCCGAATACGGACGTGCCAGCCGATTGGGGGGCGGGACGCACGCGGCCGCTCTGTGCGTATCCGAAAGTCGCCCGTTATCAGGGCGGCGACGTTAATGCCGCGAGCAGTTTCGCGTGTAGCTAAGGCGTAACTGGCTCATTGCCGAGCCATTATCGACCCAGCAGAAAACGCCTCATCCTCGCGCATGACGGGTACTTTGCATGCGCGAGGGATATGCCCGTCGCATCCCCTGCCGTGCCTCCTTCGTTGCATCGATTTGAAAAAAACGCCGCCACGCTTTCACTGCCCCGCCCTGTAAGTCCCCCTCTCCCGCTCCCCTTACACACGCTACGCGCTGGCCTATCCCTTGCTGCTCAGCAAGCGGGAGGCGGGCGCAGCCGGGTTCCCCCTCATCGAATGCCGGCACCCGCAGCGCCGCTCACGACCAGGAACGCGAATTGCTGGCGCGGTTAGGTTGAGCGATGCACCTCCGCTAGATTTCATTTGCAAGCTGTCGCTCCTCCGTACTTTGAACGACATATCGACAATGACTATCCACGAATCTCAGACATCCTCCCGCACCAACATGGAAACAGGTGTCCCCGGTTTCGATGAGATCCTGGGCGGGGGTCTGGTCAGCGGCGGCGTCTATCTGCTGGAAGGCATGGCCGGTGCGGGCAAAACGATACTGTCGAGCCAGGTCGGCTTTCATCGTGTCAGCAAGGGCGAAAAGGTGCTCTACGTGACCCTGATCGCCGAGTCGCACGACAAGCTGCTGGCGCACCTCAAAGGCCTCAGCTTCTTCGACGAAACCGCCGTCGCACAGCAAATGCTGTTCGTGTCCGGCTATCACGAGTTGATGCAGGACGGTCTCGATGGCTTCCTCAAACTGATTGCGTCGAGCATTTACGACCATCGGCCAAGCCTCATGATCATCGACGGCTTTCGCAGCGCACGCGAATTCAGCGAAACCGAATTGTCGCTGTCGAAGTTCATCCACGAGCTGAACGCGCTGGCTGCGGCAATGGATTGCACCACGCTGTTGCTCGCGCCGCTCTCCGGCAACGAACCGCACCCCGAGCACACGCTGGTCGACGGCCTGATCGAACTGAACCGCTATAACGACGGCATGCGCCGTGGACGCGAAATCGAAGTGCACAAGATGCGGGCGCGCAACCATCTGATGGGCAAGCATTTCTTTCGCATCGCCGAAAGCGGGCTTCTGATGTTCCCGCGCCTGGAATCGCAATGCGCCGCGCAACCGGGCCCGGTCGATCTGAAAACAAGGCTCGGCTTCGGTCTCCCGCATCTCGACAATCTGCTCGGCGGTGGTTTTGCTCAAGGTTCCACGACCACGCTGATCGGGCCGTCAGGTGTCGGCAAGACCCTGCTCTGCCTGCAATTTCTCGCGGCCGGCGTGGCACGCGGCGAGCGCTGCATGTATCTGGGCTTTTACGAAGGGCCGCAGCGGCTGGTCGGCAAAGCCGAGGCCGTCTCGATCGATCTTGCCGACGCGTACGACGACGGCCGCCTCATGATTCAATGGCAACCCGCCATCGAACTGGCGATCGACGAACTCGCGGCGGTTGCGCTTGCCACGGTCAAGCAGAGCGGCGCGAAGCGGATCGTGATCGACGGCGTGGAAGGCTTTCGCGATTCCGCGCTGCGAACCGAACGCTTCGGCTTGTTTCTGAATGCGCTGCTTCATCAACTGAGGGAAGCCTGTGTCACCACGATCCTGACTGAGGAGTTGCCGCTTTACGCCGACCCCGGACACGCGAAGAGCGTGCGGGTCTCCGCCTTGACCGAAAACCTGGTGCTGCTGCGCTACGCCGAAACGGACACGGGTTTGCGGCGCATGATTTCGGTGGTCAAGCAGCGTGAAAGCGCGCACGACACGTCACTGCGCGAACTCTTCATTTCGTCTCAGGGCCTCGACGTGATCGAAAGCCCGCTCAGCCCCGCCAACGTGGTTTCAGCGCAAGGCCTCTCGGCCACGCTGACGCCGCGACGAGAAACGTAGCCACCCATGAAAACCATTCTGGTCGTGGACGACGAATTCGACATCCTCACGGTCTGGCGACTGTTGCTGGAGCGGCACGGCTATACCGTATTGACGGCGTCCAACGGCGCGGCCGCGCTTGAGCAGATCCACAAGACCCGGCCCGACATCATTGTGTCGGACTGCATGATGCCGGTCATGTCGGGGCTGCAACTGTGCGCCGCGCTCTACAACGACCCCAATCTGCGCGCGATTCCGATCATCCTGTGCAGCGCAGCCGCGGATATTCCCGCGCAACCGAATCCCGCCATCGCATACGCGCGCAAGCCGCTTTCTTTCGACGCCCTTCTCGCGATGTTGCAGCGAATGGGAGTTTGACGGCTAGGTAAAACCCCGAATTCCTGGCAGACGCCACACGGACTAATCTCGGCACACCCATTAAATAGAACGTCGTTCTATTAGACAGAACGACCTAGCACGAGACACTCCAAGGAGGATTTCATGGCAAGCCTGCCGATCGAAGCACCCGGCGCGTCGCCCGATTCAAGCGCCGGTGCGCAGGGACTTACGACCGGCATCAACGCGCGCATCGACCGACTTCCCGCGACGCGCACGGTATGGATGCTGGTATTCCTGCTGTCGATCGGCGGCTGGTTCGAGTTCTACGATCTGTTTTTTACGGCCTACGTCGGCCCGGGCCTCGTCAAAAGCGGGCTCTACGCGACAACCACCGCGTCGTTCTTCGGCGTGTCCGGGTTGGGTGCCTTCGTGGCGGCGTCGTTCGCGGGGCTCTTCATCGGCACGTTCTTTTTCGCGGGTATGGCGGATCGCTATGGCCGCAGAACCGTGTTTACCGTTTCGCTCCTGTGGTATTCCGCGGCCACCCTGATCATGGCGCTGCAAACCAGTGCGCCGGCTATCAACCTGTGGCGCCTGATCGCGGGCATCGGCGTGGGCGTCGAACTGGTAACGATCGACACATACGTCAGCGAACTCGTGCCGAAACATCTGCGCGGCCGCGCGTTCGCTTTCGTTCATCTGGTGCAGTACACCGCCGTGCCGTCGGTCGCCCTGCTTGCATGGTGGCTGGTGCCGCAAACGCCGTATGGCGTCGACGGCTGGCGCTGGGTCGTGATCATCGGCGCGCTCGGCGCGGTCGTGGTGTGGGCCATTCGCCGGCGCGTGCCCGAAAGCCCGCGTTGGCTCGCGCAGCAAGGCCGTGCCGCCGAAGCGGAACAGGTCCTGCAGGCGATCGAAGCAAAAGTCGCGAAGCAATACGGCAAGCCATTGCCCGCCCCTGTCCCGACAGTCGAGCCGGCCACCACCAAGGCGGCCTTTCGCGAAATCTGGCAGCCGCCGTATCGCAAACGCGCGATCACGATGCTCGTGTTTAACCTGTTCCAGGCGATCGGCTTCTATGGTTTCGCGTCCTGGGTGCCGACCCTGCTGGTTTCGAAAGGCATAACGATCACGCACAGCCTGATGTACTCGTTCGTTATCGCGGCCTCGAATCCGTTCGGACCGCTGATCGGCATGGCGATCGCGGACCGCATCGAACGTAAGACCTTGATCGTGTTGTCGGCACTCGGTATCGCCGTGTTCGGCAGCCTGTTCGCGATGCAAACCTCGCCCGCCATGCTGATGACGCTTGGTGTGCTGATCACGCTTAGCGGCACGCTGCTCTCGGTCGGCTATCACGCGTACCAGACCGAACTGTTCCCCACGCGCTTGCGGGCACGCGCCGTTGGCTTCGTCTATTCGATGTCGCGTTTATCCGCTATGTTTTCCGGCTTCATGATCGCCTTCGCGCTGCGCCACTTCGAGGTGCCGGGCGTGTTCGCGTTGATCACTGTGTCGATGGTGATGGTGATGGGCGCGATCGGCATCTTCGGGCCGCGTACCAACAATCGCAATCTCGACGAAATTTCGCATTGAACGCATTGAATGCATTGAACAAGAGGCTTCAAACATGACGCTGCCGTTGGCTGGAGTGCGGGTACTGGATTTATCGAATGTGTTGGCTGGGCCGTTTTGTGCCTATCAACTCGCGCTGCTCGGCGCGGAGGTGATCAAGGTCGAACACCCCGAGGGCGGCGATCTTGCGCGGCGTTTAGGCGCCGACAAGGGCGCGTCCATGCGCAACATGGGCGCCTCGTTTGTCGCGGTGAATGCGGGCAAGCAGTCCATCACGCTCAATCTGAAAGACCCGCGCGGCAAGGCCATTTTGCGCGAGCTCGTCAAAACCGCGGACGTGCTGGTCGAAAACTTCCGGCCCGGTGTAATGACGCGGCTCGGCCTCGATTTCGACGCCCTGCGTGAAGTAAATCCCAAGCTCGTGTATTGCGCGATCTCCGGCTTCGGCATGGACGGCGAGTTTTCGAAACGCCCGGCCTACGATCAGATCGTCCAGGGCATCTCGGGTGTGATGAGCGTGACCGGCGATGCCGACAGCGCGCCGTTGCGCGTCGGATATCCGGTGTCCGACACGGTGGGCGGTCTCACGGCAGCGTTCGGCATCTGCGCCGCCTTGGTCGATGCCCGCGCGAGCGGACACGGCCGCATGCTCGATGTCTCGATGCTGGAAGCCACGCTGGCAACGATGGGCTGGGTCGTATCGAACTATCTGAACGCCGGGGTCACGCCCGAGCCGATGGGCAACGAGAACTTCACCGCCGCGCCTTCGGGCACCTTCAGAACCGGCGACGGGCCGCTCAATATCGCCGCGAACGAGAACAAGCAGTTCGCGAGCCTCTGCCATCTGATCGGCCGAGCCGATCTGCTCGACGACGCGCGCTTTTCCGAGCGCAACGCGCGCAAAGCGAATCGCGCGGCGTTGAAAGCCGAAATCGAAGCGGCATTGGCAAGCGACAGCGCAACAAACTGGGAAGCCAAATTCTTCGAAGCCGGTGTGCCGGCCGGGCGCGTGATGTCGGTGCCTGAGATTCTCGCGCACCCGCATCTGGAATCGCGCGAGTTCATCCGCGAATTTGCCGGCGACGGCACCGTTGAGCGGCAACGCGTCACCCGTGCAGGTTTTCGGCTATCCGATGCCGACACGGCGCCGACCGCACCCGCGCCGGTTCTATCGGCTCACACACGTGAGCATCTCGCCTCGCTCGGTTACGACGACGCACAAATCGACCACCTACGCTCCGAAGGAGTGATCTGAACATGACGCATGCATTCGACGCCGCCAAGCTCGCCGCCGAGTACTGGAGCACCTCGATCATCGACATTCATCCGGGCTCGATCAAGGTGCGCGGTTTCCCGATTCAGGAGTTGATCGGCAACGTCAGTTTTCCGCAGATGATCTGGCTGATGCTGCGCGGCGAACTGCCCGATTCCGCGCAAGCGCGTTTGTTCGAAGCGGCGTTGGTGGCATCGGTCGATCATGGGCCGCATGCACCGTCGATTGCCATCTCGCGGATGGCGACCAGTTGCGGTTTGCCGTTGAACGGCGCGATGGCCTCGGCGATCAATGCGCTGGATGATGTACATGGCGGTGCCGGTCAGCAGGCGGTCGAACTGTACGATTCGATTGCCGAACGCATGCAAGCAGGCGCCACGTTGGAAGATGCGGTCGAACAAGGCGTCAATGCCTTTACCGCCAAACACGGCAAGTATTTGCCCGGCTTCGGGCACCGCTTTCATCCGATCGATCCGCGGGCAATCCGGCTTCTTTCGCTCGTGGACGAAAGCGTCGAACAGCAAAGTATCAGCGGACGATATGCCGCTATCGCGCGCGGCATTGAAGCCTTGCTCAAGCAGCGCAAGAACAAACCCGTGCCGATGAATATCGACGGCGCCACCGCCGTGATCTACGCGGAACTTGGTTTTGCACCGGAGCTGGCGCGCGGGGTGTTCTGCCTGTCACGCGCGGTCGGTATTCTGTCGCATGCATGGGAGCAACGCGGACGCAACGAGCGCAATAAAGGCCCGATGCCGCGCCAGATGAACTACACGTACACAGGCAAGCCCGAGCGTCACCTGTCCTGAACTTCGGCCGCGCGGCGCTGCGCGTTGCGCATTGCGCGCGAGTCGCCGCCCAACGCATCCGTTGCGCGTGCGGCGCAATCGAACAGCGCGCCGAGATTGCTCTCGAGGAACGCCTGATCGATGCGAGAACTCGGGCCAGCAAGCGTCAGCACGCCACGCAAAGTCTGGCGCACACCGAATACCGGCATCGAAACCCCCGCCGTCTCCCGATCACGCTCGCCGATCGACACACAGTAGAAGTCCTCGCGAATCTTCTCGTACAGCTCGCCCGGCTCGCCGCCGAACGCCAGCAATGCGAGACCGCCCGAGCCGCTTTCCAGCGGCAGCACGTCACCTTCGCGCACGTGAAATCGCACCGCATGCGTCGAATCCACACGATGCAAACACACACGCACCGCCTCGTCGCGCACATAGAAGGACACGCTTTCGCCGCTGGTTTCCGCGAGTTCGCGCATCAGCGGCACCACAATGTCGCCGACGTTCAGACTGCGCTGATACAACGCGCCGAGCATGAAAGTGGCGGAGCCGAGTTGATAGCGGCCGTCGTCCAGACGCAGCAGCAGACGGTGCTGGATCAGCGAGCCCGCAAGCCGCAGCAGCGTGCTCTTGTAGAGGCCCGTGCGCGCCGCAAGCTCGGCGAGCGTGAGCGCGACGTCGTCCGGCCTGAAGGCGAACAGAATCGCGCAAGCACGATCGATGACGGCAACGCCCTCGCTTTCCTTTGAGTTTGATTTGTCCGCAGGCGTTGGCATGAGTTAGCGTAAATGACGTTACTTCATATCGAAGTGGAAATTTTACGCCATGACGCGGGGCTGTCATACCAGGCAGTGGCTCTTCGGGGGCGAAACAGCCGGAAATCAGCGGCTGGACGGTGGAATCCGACGGAACGTGACGCAACCGGGGCAAAGCACGCGCTGTGAATGCACGTTGAGACGATCGCGCCATTTGTTGAGCCGCCCCAGCATTCAGCGTTTTGCCGCCCCCCTCTACAGTACGTTATCGAACGCGCAACGCTGGAGCATTGGAGCGCGTCGCAACGTTTCGGAGGATCAGACATGAACAGCAATCGTGGCACGATTCCGGTTTCTTTCTTCGGGATCGCGGTGGGCGCGCTGGCGTTCGCCAACTTGTGGCGCGTGGCGATCAGGGTGTGGCATTTGCCCACAATTGCGGGAGATGTGTTGAGCGTCGCAGCGCTTGCAGTGTGGGTCGTCGTTCTGCTCGCGTACGCGCATAAGTGGTTGACGCATGTCGCCGAGGCCCGCGCGGAAATGCAGCATCCGGTGCAATCGTCGTTTGCGGCACTAGTGCCGGTTTCGAGTTTGCTGGCCGCGCAGATTTTGCAGCCTTATGCGCATTCGGTTGCGCTTGCACTGTTCGGCGTGGCCGCGGTCGCCCAATTGGTGCTCGGCGTGTACCTGCATGGACGGCTCTGGCAAGGTGGGCGCAAGCCTGAATTGATCACAGCAGCCATTTATCTGCCGACTGTCGCGTCGAGTTTTGTCGCGGGCACTGCTGCGGCTGCGTTCGGTTTTCATCAGCTGGGCGGGCTGTTCTTCGGCGCCGGCGTGCTGTCCTGGCTCGCGATCGAATCGATGATTCTGCACCGCGCCGCCGTGCATGAAGCGCTGCCCGAAGCCCTGCGTCCGGTCCTCGGCATTCAACTCGCGCCGCCGGTGGTGGGCGGTGTGACGTATATGAGCTTAAGCAGTGGTACGCCTGATTTGATCGCGCTGATGCTGCTTGGCTATGGGCTCTACCAGGCGTTGATGCTGTTGCGTCTGCTGCCGTGGATTCGTCAGCAAGCATTCGGGCCGGGATACTGGGCGTTCAGCTTCGGTGTAGCCGCATTGCCGACGATGGCGATTCGCATGGTCGAACGAGGCGCAACGGGTCCGCTCGAATGGATCGCGCCGGTTTTGTTCGTCGCCGCGAATGTGGTGATTGGAATTCTGGTGGTGAAGACGCTTGGGTTGCTGATGCGAGGGAAGTTGATTCCGGCTGTTGTTGAGGCACGGCCCGCGCCTCGGATTCCCGTTGACTCTCGGACGGCGAGCATCAGCTAGGAACCCTACGTTTTTTCGGAAGGCAGGGTGCGGTCGTGTCCGAACATACTATAAAGAGATGCCTTTCGCTTTGACGGGGCGGATAAAATTCCGATCTTCTCCGATGCCTGTCAGGCAAAAATACAAGGGCATTAATGAGCAGATTTGTACGATTCGATCTGTCAGTAGAGTTGACAACAGAGTTGCTGCGAAGGCACCAAACAGGTCACCTCGCGGACAGCGACTACCGTCACCAAGTGCTCATCGGCCGTTTCACGAAGGAGGCGCTGACAGTGATCAACATCCCTGATCGCGCCGTTGTTACGTCAGTCCGCCTTCTTGTCAAAATCATGGAGAAGCATGGCCTGCCTCCCGAAACGGTTGCCTCGCTACGAGAACTGATCCTCAAACCCGTCGCTGTGTATGAGTCAGCCACTGAGCGCGATAGCATCGTGGTGGTTACGATCGAAATGCCCGACGGTATCAATCCGCTGCTTGTCGCGATCCGTGTCGACGTGCCAGACTCAGCGAACAAACCGAACATGCATTGGATGGTGAGCGCCTATGCGAAAAACGATCCCGAGATCGTCAAGCGCTGGGAGGCAAATGGGCTTCTGATTTGGAAGCGCGAGCCGGTGGTTGAAGTCACCATCGAACCGGCAGCCAAGGTGGAAGAGACTGCGACCGCCGAGTCCAATACCTAAGCCGAAAATGAAAAAAGACCGCGACGCGGCCTAGAAATGAAAATGCCTAAGTCCACGGATAGCCAACCGTCTGCTGCTAGTCAGGTATTTATCGTAGCCCTTAGGCAGAGCTGATTATGCGCGTCGATGGGTATTTTGTCAAACGGCACCAATGACTTCCGCACACTGATGCGGACAAAAACTCACTTAAGTCAACGCAACGCCATCACGATCACCACAGCGCCAACGATCGCCACCGCGTCTTCGATCAACGCGGCCGGCAAGTCACGGCCGAATGTGCGCGCCAACGCAGCTCTCACTCTCGCGCCACCCAAGGTGCCGATCACCGCACCCACCACCCCGGCAATCAAACCACCCACCAAGCCGCCATGTGCGGCCCCGATCGCCGCGCCACTCAACCCACCCAGGACGATACGCGCGCCGAATTGCATCGGCACGGTACGGCTAGGTGTCTTGGGCAATTGGTCGGTAATCAGTTCGACGATCGCCAGCACAGTGAAGATATACGGTGTGGCAGCAAAGCCGAGAAATGCCAGCGGCGTGTCCTGCAGCGGCAACCACCCCAGATGCGCCGCCCAACTGATGGCCGCGGGAGCGGTCATCGCGCGGAGTCCGGCCACTACACCGATTAGCAATGCAACGACATAGAGAGGCATAGGGGACTCCGAACCAAGACCAATACTGCGCGGTTGGACAAGCCGACGGCTTACCTGCACAAACGTCGGCGGGAGGTGTCACGCAATCACTTGCACAATCAACTTCTCACCGCGTAAGTCGAGGCCGATCCCCAGTTGTCGGTTCAGTTGCCAAATTCGTCGCCCCCTTCGGTGTGGCCCTAGTGTCGCACGATTCGTCTTTCAACCGTCAGCGAAGGACGCGTGCCGTTTTTTCACACGAACGGTCCGCCTTTCTCCCGTGGTCAGCGCGTTTGCACCACGAACCGGTTCATGCGCTGAACGTGCTCACTCCATCAAACCGACGCCACGATCAACGCTCCGACGTTAGCAATCGCCGCATTGCTGCGCGCCGCATCGCCGCTTGTCTCGGTGAGGTAGACCGTCACGAGAATCGGCCCGCGTCCCGGCGGCCACAGAATCGCGACGTCGTTTGCCGTGCCGTGATCGCCGGTGCCGGTTTTATCGCCGACGCCCCAATCCTTCGGCAGCTTCGCGCGAATCCGTTCGCCACCGGTCTGGTTGGCGGCGAGCCAGGCCAGCAGTTGTGCACGCGACGGCGAAGACAAACGCTCGCCCAGCAGCAGCTCACGCAGATTGCCGAGCATGGCGTTGGGCGTGGTGGTATCGCGCGGATCGCCGGGCGTCGCTTCGTTCAGCGTCGGCTCGTTGCGGTCCAAGCGCGTGATGCCATCGCCAATACTGCGCGCGAACGCGGTCAAAGCTGCGGGGCCGCCAAAACTGGCCAGCAACAGATTCGCCGCGGTGTTGTCGCTGAGCGTAATGGCCGTCTTGCACAAGTCGGCGACGCTCATCCCCGCATCGCCGGTGCGCTCGCGCGTGTGCTGGCTGGTGGCGGGCGAGTACGGCACAAGATCGCTTTTGGAAAACACGATGCGCCGTTCCAGGTCTTCTTGCCCGCGATCCACTCGCGTCAGCACGAAACCCGCCGCCAGCAGTTTGAACGTGCTGCACATCGGAAAACGCTCGTCCGTCCGCAAACCGGCGTGCAATCCAGAGGTCGTGTCGACGATCGAAACGCCCAGCCGTCCACCGCTTTCCGCTTCGATCTGCGCGAGCCGTTGACGAATGGCGTCCGCCTTGGCCACGCTGCCGCCCTGCTTGGCGGCGCCCGCCTTCACCGCTTTCCCGAACGCGCCGCCACTGCCAACCGCAACCCCAGCTATCGAAACGCCGAGCATCGCGCCCGCGAATTTCCGTCTTGTGATCATCGCCGCTCCTTATGTGAAGCCGCAACTATCGGTTTTTCGGCGCCCGCTGGCAAACGATGATAAGTTAGTCGATCCCCTAGAAAATCTTATGCCTCCGCCATGAGACCGTATCTCCCGTTGAATGCGCTGCGCGCCTTCGAATCGTCCGCGCGACATCTGAGCTTCACGCGCGCTGCGCTCGAATTGAACGTCACCCAGGCGGCCGTGAGCCAGCAGGTGAGAACGCTGGAAGAGCGGCTGGGCACCGCGCTCTTCAAACGTCTGCCCCGTGGACTGGCCATGACCGACGAAGGACTCGCGCTGCGCCCTGTCCTCACAGATGCGTTTGATCGCATCGAAGCCGTACTCAAACAGTTCGACGGCGGCCACTTTCACGAAGTGTTGACGGTCGGGGTGGTAGGCACTTTCGCGGTGGGCTGGCTGATGTCGCGGCTCAAGTCGTTTCGCGACGCGCATCCGTTTGTCGAGTTGCGGCTGCTGACGAACAACAATCTGGTCGATCTCGCCACCGAAGGCCTCGACTTCGCAATTCGTTTCGGCGACGGCACCTGGCCAGGCTCGCTCGCCACCCGGCTGCTCGACGCACCGCTCGCCATTCTGTGTGCGCCCGAGATCGCCAGGCGTCTGTCCGAGCCAACGGATCTCGCCAACGAAACGTTGCTGCGTTCCTATCGCGTCGACGACTGGATGAGCTGGTTCACGGCCGCCGGCATCCCACCGCGGCCGATTCGCGGCCCGGTGTTCGATTCATCGCGGCTCATGGTGGAAGCGGCCATGCAGGGTGCGGGTATCGCGCTGGCGCCGGCGCTGATGTTCGATCACGAGATCAACACGGGCCGGCTGGTGCGGCCGTTCGAGGTGGAAGTTCACGCCGGCAGCTACTGGCTGACGTGGTTGAAGGGCAAACCGATGACGTCGGCGATGCTGCTGTTCAGTCAGTGGATCGTCAAGGAAGCCGCCGCGCATACGCATACGCAAAGCTAGCAAACTGCCGCGCGTCGATGGCCGTTCATGGCGGGCCGCTCAGCTTGCGGCGGGAACACGTTCCACGAGCCGTCGTCGTGACGGAAGAAGAAGATCGACAACAACCCGCCCGGCCGCAGGGCTTCCACGCAAACGTATCGTTGATGCTGCGACGCGCGGTGGCAAAACTGCACGACACGCGCGGGCATCGAGGGGGTCGGTGCGAGCCATTTGTCGACGGCCCAGTGCAAGGTTTTTTCTGCGGCAACCATGATGCTCTCCTCGATCCTTGAAACCCTGAATTGCTGAACCCGTTCCTGCTCGTTCCTGTTCGCTTAAGCGAGTTGAGCGGCAACCTGACCATTCTTCGCGGCGCGTTCGACAAACGCCTTCACCAGACACACCAGCGTGAGCACGCCGGCACGCGGATGGGTCAAGCAGCAATGCACCTGTTCGCTGCGGCTTTCGCCAAGCAGGCACCATGCGCAGAAGTGCTCGCAGTTATTCGTCAGCAGGCGGTAATGGTTTTCGCCGAGGCGGGAGCGGGCGCGGCGCACGGCCTCATCGCCGACGTAACGGGCGCTCGGGGTCGAGCGGATCTTCAATGGATGACCGGCGGCGAAGCGGGTTAATTCCACTTCTTCCACCGGACCGCGATGCGCCGAGCTCGCAAAACCCGCGTAATGAACCACGCGGCCATTGCCGACATAAATGCCGTGGTGTTCGTAACCGCGCCGTTGCGTAACGAGATGCGCGCCGATCGGCAGGTCGATGGTCGACGTTTCATTGCAGCGTTCGTCTTGATCTTCGCTGCTCGTCGGGAGGTGGTTCGTGTTCATGGCTGGTCTCGCTTCAATATCCAACACCGTTGCGAGATCTTTTGCATCATCCGGGCCATGTGGCGAAAAGCCTTTATTTAAAGGGCTGGCAGGAATTGGGAGACATTTTGAGTGCAGCATGTGTCAGCTGGGAGCCGACACAAATCGAGCCGATCTGTTGGCAGACGTCGATCATTTTGCGTGTCGGCTGAGCCGCAGCGAGTGGGTTCGCCAGGGCCCGGGAGTCCGGCCAATGTGTTGGGTCCTGCACCGGTGTGAGCGCCCGGATGTTGGCTGCATTCCGACCTCTTCGGCGCCGTACGAACAAGTACTGCCAGGCAGGCCCGCGGAATCGCCCACCAATCAACGCGCTACGAAAAAGCGCCCGCTCGGGCCGCAAATTGGCATGGCACTTGCACCATCACGTTCAATTCCTTTTCAACCGCGCGCCCGACGCACGCGGCCAACCGGAGAACGAAATGGCTTCCATCACAGTAAACGACCTCTCGCTTAACCTCGCGCTCGACCGTAAAGCGATGGCGGCAATCCGCGGCGGCGGCGGTGCGCCGTGGGTGTACGGCTGGATTCAGCCCTATGTGCGGGAAACGCCGAGCATTGGTCCGGTTGTGAACCTGTACGACATCTCGAACAACTTCTATGCTAACCAGATGATCAACACGTTCCAGTCGGTCGACGTACGCAACACCGGCGCGAACTCGAACATCAACGTCTCCCCGGACGCACGCAGTAGAAACGATACGGTGTAGCTCTTGTGACCTGTCCGAGCCAATTTCGATGGACGTCGTCCGCGCGGTCCGACGCCGGACGCGTCCGTGAAATCAACGAAGATGCCTGCCTCGCCCAGCCCGAACCCGGACGCTGGGCCGTCGCCGATGGCATGGGCGGGCACGCGGTCGGCGATCTGGCGAGCCGGCTGGTGATCGATGCGCTGAGCCGCCTCGCGCCGCCGCTCGCGATGAAAACCTGTATCGCCGACGCGCGAGCACGGCTGCAAAAAGCCAACCGCCAACTGAGGGACGAAGCGGCGCGCCGCCAGGTGCAGCGGATCGGCAGCACCGTCGTCGTGCTGCTCGCGTGCGACCGCTTCTGCGGCTATCTATGGGCCGGCGACAGTCGGCTGTATCTGTATCGCGAAGGGCAATTGCGGCAACTCACGCGCGATCATAGTCAGGTGGAAGAACTCAAGTCGCTCGGCGTGATTACCGACGAAGAGGCGCGACATCATCCGGCACAGCACATGATCACGCGTGCGGTCGGCGCCACGGACTTGCTCGAACTCGACGACGATGCGATCGAAGTCGCGGACGGCGACGTTTTTCTGCTTTGCAGCGACGGCTTGAGCAACGAAATCAGCGACGAGGAAATACTGGGCGTGCTGACCACGGTGACGTGCGAGCGCGCGTCTGATGAACTGGTCGACCTGGCCATTGCGCGCGGCGGACGTGATAATGTCACCGCCGTAGTCGTGCACGCTGAAGATCCGTATGCGTCCGACAAAACCTTGCTGAACCCGGCGCCTTGAAAACACAGGTTTGATTGCCGGCGTGTCCGCCGGATGGCCTGGTCCAATTGCAGATTCTTGGCTCTATCGACCAGGCCGTGCGCCAGGTATCGTGAGCGTCGTTCCCTATGGAGACGCCCATGCCTGCCCCGCTTCGCTTCGTTCACCTCGACACGCCCGATTCACTGCTGCCCGCATTCGACGTCATGCGTCAGTTGCGCCCGCATCTGACGGACGCGCACTCGTTCGTCGCGCAGGTGGCAAAACAGCATGTTGAAGGATATCGCCTCCTCGCTGCGTCACACGCGGGTAGCATTGTCGGCCTCGTCGGTTATCGCACGCTGACTAATCTGCTGTATGGCCGCTTCGTCTATGTCGACGATCTGGTTGTGGATGACAAGTCGCAGCGTGGCGGCATCGGCGCGCAACTGCTCGACGCGGTACGGCAAATTGCGCGCGAAGCCGGCTGCGTGCACTTCGTTCTCGACACCGGCCTGCACATGCCGCTTGCGCAACGCTTCTATTTCCGCAATGGGCTGCTCGCTCGCGGCATGCACTTCGTCGAACCCCTCGCTCCTCTTGCCCATTCCGCGACGTTCACGTCATGAAAATTCTACTGATCAACGCCAGCCCACACGGCGAGGAAAGCCACGGCTACCGTTTTGCCGACGAGATCGTCGGTGTGCTGCGCGAGCACACCGCACCCGCTGCAGCGGACATCGAAGTTATCGAACGCGATCTGGCAGCTACGCCGCTGCCGCCGGTCGCCCGCGACTATGCGCGCGCCGTCACATCGCGCACGCCGGATAAGGCTCTGTTCGATGTCTCCGAACAACTGATCAATGAAATCGAAACGACGGATGCGCTCATTATCAACACGCCGATGCACAACTTCACGGTGCCGGCAGCGCTCAAGCTGTGGATCGATTACACGTTGCGCATTCATCGGACGTTTGCCTCGACACCGGAAGGCAAGGTTGGACTGATGCGCGACCGGCCGACCATCGTGATCGTTGGCTCGGGCGGTGTTCATAGCGGCGAACGCGCTCGGCAGCCGGACTTCCTGACGCCGTATCTGCGCTATGCACTCGGAACGATCGGCATCCACAGCGTGCAGTTTCTTCTCCTGCAGGGGCTTGTGATGGGCGAAGCGGCGGTAGCCGAGGCGCTCGATGCGGCACGTGCACAACTGACCGGCGATGCGGTGTTCGCCTCGCTTGCCGCGCAGGCGGCCCGCAGCGCGAGCATGGCGGCGGGTACCGCTGCGCGGAGCGCATAAAGCACGTCAGCCGTCCAGACACGCGCTCAACGTTCGCGCGAGACGGCCGGCCTCACGCGCGTCGGCGATATTCGCAAAGCCCATCACGAGGCCGCGCGGTGTGCGCCGCGCGCGGCCATTCGCGTACCAGATCGAAAGCGCCAGCACCCCGAGCCCCGCCTTGCGGGCGCGCGCGGCGACGGCGACGTCATCGACCGGACCATCGGGGCCATCGGCGAACTGCACCGCGAACTGAATTCCACCTGGCGGCAAATCGACAATCAGCCGTTCGCCAAACGCCTGCTCCAGCGCGTTCACGATCAGCACGCGCCGCTCGCCGTACAACGCACGCATGCGCTTCAGATGCCGCGCAAAATGTCCTTGCCCAATGAAATCCGCCACGGCCGCCTGCAATAGCGTCGGCGATCCGGCGTTCATGCTGTGCGCCACCCGCTCGACGCGCTCGACGGCCCGCTCCGGCATCACCGCATACGCGAGCCGCAGCCCGGGAAACATCACCTTGCTGAACGTGCCGGAATAGATCACGCGATCGCGCCGGTCGAGGCTCTTTAAAGCCGGCAATGGCCGGCCCAGATAACGGAACTCGCTGTCGTAGTCGTCTTCGATGATCCAGCGGGATGCTTTCTCTGCCGAGTCCAGCAGCGCCATGCGTCGTGCGAGCGACAGCGTGTGTCCGAGCGGACTCTGATGCGAGGGCGTGACCACGGCGAAACGCGCCTCTGCATCCAGCAGTGTGCCGCGCTCGACGTCGATCCCTTCACTATCCACCGGCACCGGCACGAGCTGCACGCCGGTTTCGGCCAGATAACCGCGCGCGAGCAGATAACCGGGATCCTCGAACCACATATGATCGTTCGGGCGGGCGAGACTGCGCAACACGAGTTCGAGCGTTGCACGGTAGCCGCCGGTCACGAACACCTGTTCCGGCAGACAGGTCACACCGCGCGAGAGCCCGAGATACGTGGCGATATGTTCGCGCAGCGGCCGGTACCCGGACGGATCCGGGTACGCGAGCATCGCGCGGTCGCCGCTGCGCGCGCGGCGCGATACGAGCCGGTTCCATAGCTTGTTCGGAAATGCGTCGAGCGCGGGCAGCCCTGGTTGCAACGGCCGCGGCGCGCCGCTCATAGCGACGGCGAGGGCCTGCTGACGTGTCACCGCTTGACCACTGCGCGACTCGCCCGACGTCTGCGATGTGCCCGTTCCTTCAGTGCCCTGCCTGCCGCGCGCGTCCTGAACGCCCTGCGCACGCGACGAGCGCGTCACCGATGCCGGCAGCGACGACGATACGAACGTGCCCGCCGCGCCGCGCATCTGCAGATAGCCCTCGTCGACGAGAATCGTGTAGGCGAGCTCGACCGTGCCACGAGCCGTGCTCAGTTGCGTGGCGAGACCGCGCAGCGCTGGTACGCGATCGCCGGGACGCAGATGCCCCGCGGCGATCGCAGTCCTGAAGCGTTCGCAGATCTGCAGATAGATCGGCAACTGCTGCTGCCGATCGATTTCGATGGTTAATGCGGACGTTGCTACGGTCATGACGGTCTCGCGGGCAAGGGGAGCGGCAACTGACATGGACTAGTCGGATCGACAATTCTTGTCACTTTTCGATAGAGCATGATTCTTCCACAATAGCCTCACGCGATGCGACTGCGGCGAACACTTTCACGCAATACAACGCCCGCCCGGCGCCCCACGCGTCCATTTACTCTCATCTGGAGAATCTGCCATGAAAATCGTCGTAATCGGTGGTTCCGGCCTGATCGGATCGCGTCTCGTCACGCTGCTCAATAACGCGGGGCATGAGGCGCTTGCCGCATCGCCGCGCACCGGCGTCAACGCCGTTACGGGCGAAGGCCTGAGCAACGCGCTCGTGGGCGCGGACGTCGTCGTGGATGTGACGAACGCGCCGTCCTGGGAGCCGCAGGCGGTGCTCGATTTTTTCCGCACCTCCGCGCGTAACCTCGGCAAAGCCGAAGTAGCCGCAGGCGTGCGCCATCACGTCGCGCTATCAATCGTCGGCTGTGATCGCACACCGGAGAACGCGTATTTCGTTGCCAAGGTCGCGCAGGAAGAAGTGATCGAAGCGGCGGGCGTGCCGTACACGATCGTGCGCGCGACCCAGTTCATGGAGTTCATCGGCGGTATCGCGGATTACGGCACGGTCGACGGCGCGGTGCGCATCAGCGATGGCCTGTTTCAGCCAATCGCCGCCGACGACGTCGCCGCGAGCCTCGCGCAGGTCGCGCTCGCAGCCCCACTGAACGGCACGGTCGATATCGCCGGACCAGACCGCGCGCCCTTCGCGGAGATCGTTACCCGCTATCTGAAATCGGTAGGCGACGCACGCCCGGTGGTGACGGATCGCGATGCGCCGTACTACGGGGGCCGTGTCGAGGAACAATCGCTCGTGCCGCTCGGCGACGCGCGGATCGGCCGCATCGGTCTCGACCAGTGGCTGGCGGAGGCTAAAAAGGGGTGATTGCAGTACGCACGCGCCCAGCATCAACTATCGCTGTCGTCTTCCTCGTGCTCGTCAGCGCCGTTTCTGCCGGTCGATGGCGCATTGCGATTGCGAAAATCCTTCGAATGCAGGCCGTGCTTCTTCAGGAGCATTTGCAGATGTGAGCGGTTCATATCGATGCGCCGTGCCAGTTCCGCAACCGTGCCGCTCACTTCGCGCAGGCCGCGCTCCAGGAAGGCCTTTTCCGCATCGTCACTCGCGGCGCGCTTCGCGTCGCTCAGCGACATCAGATTCGCCACGCTGATCGGCTCCTGTCCCGTCGCAGTGGCTACATTGGAAGCAGCCGCGGCTGACCCAGGCGCAGCCGGCCGCATATCCACCGGCAGATGATCGACATCCGCCATGTCGCCGGCGAGGCACGACACGCGATACATCACGTTGCGCAGTTCGCGAATATTGCCCGGGTACGCATAGTTCAGCAGAAAGTCCCGCAGACGCGGCGTCAATCTGACGGGCCTGCGTTTCAACGTACCTGCAGCTTCATCGCCGAACCAGGCAATCAGCAGCGGTATCTCATCGCGCCGCTCGCGCAGTGGCGGCAACGTCACATGAATCACACTAAGACGGTAGAACAGGTCCTCGCGGAACCTGCCCTCTTCGCTGAGCTTCCGCAGATTGCGATTAGTCGCCGCGACGATACGCGTATCGACAGCAATCGTTTCATCGGAGCCCACGCGTTGAATTTCGTGCGCTTCCAGCACGCGCAGCAGCTTCACCTGACCGGCCAGCGGCAATTCGCCGATTTCGTCGAGAAAGATCGTGCCGGTATGCGCGCTTTCAAATTTTCCCTTGCGGTCATTCGACGCTCCCGTGAACGCGCCCTTGCGATGACCGAACAATTCCGACTCCAGCAGATTGTCCGGAATCGCCCCGCAATTCACGGAGATAAAGGGCTTATCCGAGCGCGAACCATTCGCATGAATCACCTTCGCCATCAGCTCCTTACCGGTGCCGCTTTCGCCGTCGATCAACACAGGCAAATCGGTCGGCGCCGCCTTCTCGGCGATTTCGAGCGATTCGAGCAAACGCGGATTGTCGCCGAACGTCCCCTCGAAAATGAAACTGCGCTCGATCAACGCTTTCCTACGCGCGCCACGAGATTGATCCGCCGACACAGCAGGCTCAGCGGCCGTTGCGGCCTGCACGAAGCGCTCCTTGTGCGAGAGCTGCATGACCTCGTCGCGCAACGAGGTGGCCTGCCGGAGCAGCTTGTCGATATCGGCGCGCTCGAGCCGGGACGACCAACGCAGCGTCGAGCGCAATATCTCGATGCGCTCGATCAAGCCGGCGTATGAAATCGCCGGGCTGAGTTCTTCTACCTGGTCGAGTATCTTCATCACGCACTCAACTGTTTCTGGACCAGCTGGTAGTACATGCCGCCGCGCTGGATCAGTTCATCGTGACGGCCCTGTTCGACAATCGCCCCTTCGTACAGCACCAGAATCTTGTCCGCACGCATGATGGTGCTGAGCCGGTGTGCAATGATCACTGCTGTTCGGCCCTTCAGAATGTCGTGCATATTGCCAAGGATATTGCTTTCCGATTGCGAATCCAATGCTGAAGTCGCCTCGTCGAAAACCAGCAGACGGGGATCGTGATACAGCGCCCGCGCGATACACAGCCGCTGAATCTGCCCACCGGATAGGCCAATGCCGCGTTCGCCGACAATCTGTTCATAGCCGAGCGGCATCTTGCTGATGAACGCATGTGCATCGGCCATTTTCGCGACTTCCTCGATGCGGCGCCGTTCGGGCGCATCGTCGCCGCTGGCAATGTTTTCGGCAATCGTGCCGGAAAACAGCAGATTGCTCTGCATCACATAGCCGATCTGCGCACGGTAATAGGCTTTATCGACCACGCCGAGGTCGTAGCCGTCGATGGTCATCTTGCCCTCGGTCGGCGCGTAGAAGCCGACCAGCAACTTGGCGAGCGTCGTCTTGCCGGAACCGCTGCGGCCCACAATCGCTACCAGTTCACCGGGCTTGATGTCAAAGCTGATATTTTCCAGTACATACGCCGAGTCGTCCTCGCCGTAGCGGAAATACACGCCGCTGAGACTGATTTCACCCTGCAGTTCCGGCAGCATCACGCGCGAAGGCAAATCCTCCGGCTTCTGCTCCGGCGCGATATCGAGCACGTCGCCGAGGCGCTCCATCGCCACGCCCGCGTCGTTCAACATGCTCCATAAGCCGACCAGGCCCATCAGCGGCCCCAGCACGCTGCCCATGAATGCATTGAACGCAATCAACTGACCGATGGTCATTTCGCGCGCCAACACCAGATTCGCGCCAACCCAGAGGATGGCGATCGTCGTCGCCGCGTTCAGCAACTGGCTGCCAAGTCCAATGAGAATGTTGAAGGCGTGCGCGCGGTATTGCACTTCGAGCGCCTTCGCGTACTTCGTCTCCCAGCGCAAGCGCACCGGCCGTTCGATGCCCATGCCCTTGATCGTCTCGACACCGGCGAGGGCTTCCATCAGAAATGACTTCGACTCGGTCGAGGCCGTGAACACCTCACGCGCATAGTTCTTGATCTTCGGCGTGGCGAGCGCGGTCAACGCCATGATGGGTATCACGAACGCGATCAGCACCAGTGTCATCTTCACGTTGTAGACGAACATGATCGTGAAGTAGATGAATACCATCAGCAGATTCAATGCGGTGGTCACCGTGGATTCGGTGAGGAAGGCGCGGATCGTCTGGTTCTCCTGGAAGCGAGCGAAGATGTCACCGGTCTTCCGCTTGGCGAAAAACGAGAACGGTAGCGACATGGTGTGCTTGAAGAACTGCGACATCATCGCGAAGTCCATGTTGCGCACCATGAAATTCGCCAGATATGCGCGAATCGTCGACATCAATTGCGAAAACACATTGGCGATAATCAGGCCGCCAATCAGCAGATGCAGCAGGCTGACGTTCTGATGCACGATCACGCCGTCGAGAATGTTCTGGATGATTAGCGGCGGAATCACGCCGAGCACCTGAATCACGAACGTGGCAAGAAACAGGTGGCCGAGAATCTTTTTGTACGGCCTGAGGTAGCCGACAAAGCGTATCCACGGCGAACGCGCGGCCGACATCTGCATGAGATTCGGGCCGCCAGTAAAGAGCAGACACGTGCCGCTCCAGCCGCGCTCGAAATCCTCAACCGTCATTTTCCGGAACCCGAGTGCCGGGTCGGCGACCCACACGTAGTCCTTCGAGAGTCCGTACACCACTACATAGTGGTAGCCCTCCCAATGCACGATGAAGGGCAGATCGAAACCGCGCAATGAATCGAACGTGCATTGCACGCCGCGTGCGGTGAAGCCGAGTGATTCGCCGGCGCGCGCGAGGCTGTCGAGCGTGGCGCCTTGTGTCGTGACGTTGGCGAGTTCGCGCAGTTTGCCGAGCGTCATCGGGATGCTGTAGTGGCGGCAGACCATGGCGAGACAGGCGGCGCCGCAGTCCATTTCTTCGGCCTGCTCGACCAGCGCAAAGCGCTTGATGACCTTTTCGCCGAACTCAGGTTTGGTCTGCAGGTCGAGCATCAAAGGCAATTTGCGCCGCTGCTCGAGGCGCTTTTGCCGTTGCAATTCACGGTCACCGTAACGAATCCGCTCATCCAGGACTTCGCGCAGCTTCGGGTTGCGCTCCAGGATGAAATGGACGGTTCGCTCCGGGATCACCAGCAGCCGCGTATCGGTCGTCGCCACCACCGACGCCATTTGCTCCTGGCGCATCAAACACGCCTTTTCGCCGAAGATTTCGCCTTCGCCCAAGGTCGCAAGCGTGTAGTCGTGGCCTTCCTCATGACGGACGATGCGCACGCCGCCTTGCCGCACCACGTAAAGCCGCCGATCGTCCCGCCCATCCTGCTTGAGGATTTCCTTGCCCTCGGCCACCCGCTTCACGCCGACGCTGCGCACATATTCTTCGAGTTCCGCCTTGTTGAGCTTGCCGCGCAGATCGAACAACTGCGCGACGAAACCGCCTGCCGAATTGATCGCCACATAGCTCGCGACAAATGCCAACGCGGCCTGGTTGCCGGCAATCACCGGCTCGATCGCGGCGCGGGGAATGAACAGCAATTCGGTTTTCGCGGACGCCCTTACCGACGCCTCATGCACATACGCGCGCAACATCGCAATGTCGGCGAAAATCTCGCCTGTTTTGCGCACGCCCATGCTGGTTTCCTTGCCATGCTCCTCAGTGAAGATACGTACCGAGCCCGAGCGAACCACGTAAAGACCGTCAGCCGTCTCGCCCGCCGAGCACACCGTTTCGCCGAACGAATAGAAGCGTGCCTGCGCATATTCGGCAAGACGGTCGATCTCGTCGCGCGAAAACGGCGAGAGAATTTCCACCGAGGTGAGAAACTCGGCAGCGGAGGGCGCGGTCTGGGGTGCATCCATGGGCTTGCGGACCTCGATTCGGCTAGCGTGCTTCGATCACATGTTCCTGCGAGCGCGCAATCAGCCAGCTCTCGCGCAGCAGACGTCTGACTTCAGAGGCGACATCCGCATCGAGCG
Source organism: Paraburkholderia nemoris (assembly GCF_905221015.1). Classification (NCBI taxonomy): domain Bacteria; kingdom Pseudomonadati; phylum Pseudomonadota; class Betaproteobacteria; order Burkholderiales; family Burkholderiaceae; genus Paraburkholderia; species Paraburkholderia nemoris. The sequence goes on from NZ_CAJNBO010000010.1 coordinate 203,320, forward strand.
TCGCCGGATATTTCGCCGTGACGGCGAAAATCTCGAAGCACGAGCGATCCGCCGACGGAAACGGTCCAAGCAGGTCACCCACTGCCGCGTTGAAAATCTTCGCCTCGATGTCCGGCTTCAGCGATCCGCGCAACACTTTGCCGATCACGCCGCCGGCTTCGCGCGTATCCGCGATCGAATGCTCGCGCGCCATGTCGGCGAAACTGTCGGGGTCGTCGTGCAGGTACGAGATCATTTCCTTTGCCTTGCCCTCGCTGTCGAGCACGATATGGCTCACCTCGATCGCGTCGAACTTCGGCGAATTCAGCGCGAAGTAATCCTTGATCGCCGCCTCATTGCCGACCACGTCGAGCATCTTCTCCTGATACAGCCCGTCCGTAATGAAGGCCTCGAACTCGTCGAGACTCACGCCGAGCGCATCGAGGTACTGGTTCATATCCGTCGCGCGATGCAAACCGCGCACGCGGCGGAACTGATCGGCGCGCTGCTGGATTTCGTCGGCCGTGACGGCAATGCCCTGCTTCCGGGCCGCATGCACCGTGAGCTTGTCGCGCACGATCTGCTCGATCAGGCTATCGAACTGGCCGGTCAGTTTCAGAAGACGAATGAACTCGGAAACGTCCACGACTTCGTCATCGATTCGCACTATCGCGGTCATGTCATCCGCTCCTTTAATTGACGTGTGATCGGCGCGCTCATCCCGCCACCTGTCTGAATGGATCGAGCCCCAGATCGATCAGGCGCCGTTCGCGCACCACGATCTCCGCGCTCGCCGTCATGCCGTAGCGCAGCGGATAGCGGGTGTCCGCGATCTGGTAGTAGTTCTTGTCTAGCGTGACGCGGCCTTCATACACCGGCTGCTTGTCCTGCAAGGACGGCTTGGTGGCCGGCGAAATATAGGCGAGCGTGCCGTTGATCAGCCCATAGCGCTGATACGGGAACGCGTTGAATTTCAGCTTCACGGGCTGGCCCTCGTGCAGAAAAGCACGATCGTGTTCGGCGATTTCGATCTTCAGCACGGGCTTCGCATCTTTTGGCGCGATGCCGCCGAGCGGCGCGTTCGCCTGGATCTTGTCGCCCCGCTGCGTGGAGGTCACATCGGTGATGACGCCGGAGACCGGTGCGAGGATCAGCAGGAAGTTGTCTTTGTCGATGTTCTCGAAACGGATCCGCGCGGCGGCTTCGGACACGAGGCGCGCGGTCTGAAGTTGCAGGCGCAGTTTGTCTTCGGCGTCGGTGATGTCGCGCACTGCCGAGTCGTACTGGAGTTGCAGGTCGGTGGTCTGCTGCCCGCTGGTTTCGAGTTGCGCATTGGCCTGCGCGTATTCGTGGCTCAGGCGGAAATCCAGCTCCGCGAGTTTCGATTGCGCGACGCGGTAGGCGTTATCCGCTTCCATCGCGGCGGTTCGCTTCTGCTCCACCTGCAACTCGGCAATGCCGCCGCCACCCGGCTGCGCGAACAGCCGCGAGTAACGATCCAGTTCCTGACGCGCCGCCTCACGCGTGCGGCGCGCATTGTCGAGCACGCTGCGCGCTTCGTCGAGTTCGGCCTTCTGGCCTTCGGCGAGCTTGGTTGTACCCTCGGAGACGCGATTTTCGTGCAGCCGCGCTTCCACTTCCATCTGCGCCTTCAGCGCTGCCGCCTTGCGCTCCATCAGTGCCTTCTTCTCGGGAAACTGCTTCCAGTCGCGCTCGGCGTCTTCGAGTTTGAGCTGCGCCTGCAGCGCGTTGCTCGCCGCCTCGATCGCACCGCGCGCATTCAGCCGCGCCAGCACGTCGCCCTTCGATACCGGCTGCCCCTCGGCGATGTACAGATCAGCGAGTTCACCGTCGATCGGCGCATAGATGCGGCGCACCTCCGATTCCGGCGAGAGTGTGCCTTGCGCGCTGACGATCACATCCGCGCGCCCCACGAACGACCACAGCAAGCCGGCCACCACCAGCGCGACCATCGCCCAGATCAGCGCGCGAGCAATCCGCACCGGCTCGGCGGTCAGAATCGCGATGCCTTCGACGCTGTGATCCTCCAGCGCCTCCGACAACGGTCTAGGGTGATTGTCGCGCTTCACTCTGCTCGCCTCCGATCAACGCCAGCTTCGCCTTCAATAGCCCGGGGTCCAGCACCATGCGCAACTCGGTCAGCGAGCGGCGCTGCAAATCTGCTTCGGCCTGGATATCCGTGAGCAGGCGATCGAAGTCGGCGGGATGATCCGCCTTCAGTTGCGTATAGATGCGCATGCCTTGTTGCGCGGCCGACTGCGCATCGGAAAGCAGACGCGCCTCGCTGCGAAAGCCGGGCGAAATTCCCGCTTCCAGCCGCTGCGTGCCGCCGATGGGGCCGCTCGCCCGATACTGTTTCCACAGGCTCTGCGCACGCAGCATCAGATCCTGGGCACGCGCCAGCGCTTTGTCGTGCAACGCGGCGACGTCTTTCTGGATCGATTGCACGAACCACACGTCCGCCACCGGATCGAGACTGGCGTAGAACGACAGCAGGCGCTCGTCATAATCCTTGCCGCCGCGCGTCTTCTGCAAGTCGGCGAACTGGTCCAGCTGCGCTTTCTTGTGCGCCAGTTCCGTGGCGATCACGTCGGACCACGGTCCGGCAGGCATAGCCTGAAAATCCGCCAGCGCCTGCTGAGTATCGCCGCGCTGCCAGGCGGCGGTCGCGGCGTCATGACGCTGGATAACGTCCGCGGACGGCAAACGGCTCGCGGACAGTTGCTGGAACTGCGCCTGAAACGGCGGGGTGTTGAAACGCACCGTCTTCAGCAAGGCGAGCAATGGCGTCAGTTGCCGGCTGAGCGCCGCGTTCAGCACATTGGTGTAGTGGCGCAAATCTTCCCGCACACGATCGAGGCCGGCGAGGCGCGGATAGCGCTGCGCGTAATCGTCGAGAACGGCAGGCAGCGCGTCGGGTTTGTCGCGCGCCAGTTCGGTGCGAATGGTGCCGTTCAGGCGGTCGATGGCAGCGAGATAGACCGAGTCGTCGCTTTCCAGTTTGCGCAGATGGCTCAACGCCTGCGCATACGGCTCCGCAAAAATGGGCACATACGAGGCGATGCGGTCGAGTGCGCGCTGATGGCTCCTGGCGTCGTCGTCCCAGCGTTGCAGCAGGCCGCTGATGGTCGCCTCGTCGGCGTACATGCGGATGGGTGCGTCCACCCCACCGCGTCCCGCCACGAAGCGCTCCAGGTCGCCCACCCATTGCAACTCGCCGACCAGAGAAGTGGCGTCCGCATTGTTCGCACTCAACGCTCTCATCTCCTTGAGCAGCGTATCGGCCTGGTCGAACTGCGCCTTCTGCAGCGTATTCAGCCAGCCGGGGAGTTTCGCCTTCAGCAGCGCCTCGCTTGCCAGCGCGCTCACTTTCGTGTCTGCGGGGTGCTTCTCCAGATAGCCGTTCGCCGCCGTCACCGCGCTGGTGTAGTCGCCACTCGCCAGCAGATTTCTCAACTCGCGCTCCGACGAGCCGCGCAAGTAGAGCGTCAGCGCAATGGCCACCAGCATGACGAAGGCCGCGCCACTCCACCACACCGCGCGACGCGACATGGCGTGATCGCCACCCGCAAAGGCCTTGCTGAGTTCTCCCGCGAGCAGACGCCACCGCTGCGGCCGGCTCTTTGCTGCGCTCGTGCCATGTGTGCCGTTTGCGCTTTGCTTGCCATGAGTGCCGTTCGCGCCATGCGTGCCGTTAGTTCCGTTCGTGCTGTTCGCACCACCTGTCGGCGTGTCGCGCTTCGCGTGCGCAGACACCGCTTGCGCCGCTTCGTTGATTTCGTCCTCGCGTTGTAGCCCCGGGTCCACGCAAAAGATATCGAGGAACGAATGTGCGGCGCCAACGAACGTGGTCTTGTCCGTATCGGCAGCCTCGTCGGAAGCTGGATTGAGGAATAGCTGGGTCACGGTCGGCTCGACTTCAGGGGGTTTCTGCAGCGTCACCCTGTAGACGAAGTGGTCGCCGCCAAATGCAAGGAGGTCCCCCTCCACAAGCGGCACCGCGGTTTCGTCGAGCCGCTTTCCGCCGACGAATGTGCCGTTGGTGCTGCCGAGATCTTCGAGGTAAAGCTCACCGCCCTTCAAAAAGATATGAGCATGACGCCGCGAGATGTAGTTGACCTGATGCGGATAGCGATCCTTGTAGCGCGAGAAGACTTCGTCCGCCTTGCTGATGAGAAAGGGGAATGCCTGCACGTCGATCGGCTGAAGCTCGAGGTCGTCGCGCTGCGGCACCAGCAGCAGGCCGGGTGCGGCAGCCGCACGCGCGACGACGATCCGCGCGCGCGGCTCGATACTCACGCGATAGCAAAGCTCGCCGCCGAAGCACAATTCGTCGCCGGCACGCAGCCGCGCGGGGGCTTGCCGCACCGCATTGCCGTTGAGCGTCGTGCCGTTCTTGCTGCCGAGATCGGCGACATAGACGGCGCCGTGCTCCGTGAAAACCCGCGCATGGCGGCGCGACAGGCGGGTAATGCGCTCGGCGGGATACTCGGAGAATGGCGCCTCGCTGCGGCCGATCGCGAACAGGTTGTCGACGATCCGGATCGCGTCGAGGGCGGGACGCTGTGCGGACGCAACCGGCGACAGCACCACGTCGAACGCGGAGTCCTGTGTTGCGCGCATCTCAGCAATCGGGGCTTCGCCGGCGGTCATTTTATCTGGATCACTAATCGTTTACCCGCTGCGACGAGAGCGCAACGGGAACGGAAAGAAGAACTACGGCGAATTTCGAATGTTCTGGTGAGCCGGGCAAAACCGGGCTCCTTACAAATTTTAAGTCACGCATGGCAAGTGTCAATTTTCTGATCGTCGGTTGGAAGGGCCATTCATGCGTCATATACAGCCGATCGGATTAGCTCAGTGTTCCTTTACTTCCGCCTGGACATCCACGCTCGGCCACCCGCCGCCCAGCGCTTTATAAAGCAACACCGTGTCGGACAGAATCAACTGATGGTTAGCGAGCAGGTCCTGCTGCGCTTCCAGCAAGGTCCGTTCAGTTTCGAAAACCTCCAGTTGCGACACCACGCCGAGGCGCAATTGCGACTGAATCTGGTCGGCGACGATCTGTAAACGCGATACCTGCTGCTGCAATTCCACCCGTTGTTCCTTGTGCGAATTCAGATTGACCAGCGCGTTCTCCACTTCCTCGAACGCGCCCATAACGGCCACGCGGTACTGTTGTTCGGCGACCGTCGATTGCGCTTTCGTGACCTTCACATGAGCCCGCACGCCGGGATCGAGCAGCGGAATGTTGATGCTCGGCATGAATCCGTAGGTGAACGACTTCAGCAAATCGGTCAACGCGAAACTCGCGGTGCCGCCGTGGCCGGTGAGGTTGATGGTGGGCAATTGCGCGAGCTTGGCCTGGCCGACCAGGTCATAGGCTTCCAGCACCCTGAACTCGGCGGCCACCACGTCAGGGCGGCGCGCAAGGAGTTGCGCGGGCAAGCCGTCCGGCACCACGGGCAGTTGCACGCGCTGCTGCAAATGTCCTTTGGGCAGTTGGAACTCGCCTGCGGGCACGCCGAGCAGCGTGCACAACGCGTTGTTCGCGACAGCGCGCGAGCGGCGCAGTTCGAGCAACTGATTGGTTAGACGGTTGATCTCGGCCTGTTGGCGCAACACCTGAGTCTGCGGCACGAGACCGTTGCGGCGTTGGCCGTCGTAGATGGTGAGAATCTGCCGGTTCGTGACCAGCGTTTGCTGCTGCTGGTCGATCTGGTCGTCGAATTGCAGGATCTGGAAGTAGGTACTGGAGACGTTCGCCACCAGTTCCAGATAACCGGCGCGCCAATCGGCTTCGCTGGCGTGGAATTCGGCCTTTTGCGCCTGCACGCCCTTCTCTACTTTGCCCCAGATATCGATGTCCCAGCTCACCTGCGTCGCGACGTTGTACTGTTTGGCAAACGTCTGACCGGTACTCTTTTCGAAATCGGCGCCGCCGCCGAGATCCATGGTCGGCAACGCGCCTGCTTTGGCTTCGCCGATTTGCGTGCCGGCTACGTCGATACGCGCGGCCAGCACCTTGATGTCGAAATTGTTCGCGATCGCTTTCGCGATCAGCGTGTCCAGATACGGATCGTGGAAGCCTTTCCACCAGTCCGGCTCGATGGTCGCGGCCGCCGATACCGGCGCGCCTTTCTGATCTGACCACGAGGCCTTGGCGGGCGTATCGGGCCGCTTGTAGTCGGGCATGCTGACATCGATACACGCACTCAGTGACAGAGCGCAGACCGTTGCGGCGCAGAGTCCACGCAGCGCCGCGGCCATGCGGCCCGCACTCGCCGGCTGACGGCCAGAACAGCACCGCGCTGCCGCATTGAAAAAGCGCTGACGAAGCATTGAATCAAGCAACGCTGACACGATTGTCTCCGATGACACCCGCTACGCTGCACGAGAAGAACGCGCTATTTAAGTAAAGCATGTCCTGCCCGGCTTCACCATCGAAGCGGTGCAGGAAGGTCGGCGCGGGGATCGGGCGGTGACGCTGGGGTCGTGTGGAAAGAACGATTGGATGCGAAATCTTTTTGACGCGCCGGGGTGGCCCGAGCTTGCGCGTCCCGCGGAGGCCTGAGAGCCTCCGCGGCGGCCTGCGCCGTTCAATACACGTTGATGTTGTTGCTCGAAGTCACATGCGGGTCGATCGTGGTGGTGACGCCGGCGACGAATGCAGCGTTGTTGCCGTTGGCGTTCTGGATGTTCATTTCGTTGCTGATCAACTGCGTGGCGCTGACGCTCTTGCTGTTGTTCGGTGCATACACGGGCGAGTAGTTGAAGAACGACGACGACGGATAGCCGTAGCCGAAGCCGCCACGCACGGCGCTCATGGCCTTGCTGTCGAGTTGAGCGGTGATGGACAGGTCTTTGATCATCAGCGTGTTCATGGTAAATCTCCTGGAAGGGAAACAGCACAGTGTTGCGGTTGGGTTCGAGCATCTTGTCTGCTCGAGTGTCACTAATGCATGGGCTGTGCCAGTTTTGCTTTCCGATCCTAAGAAATATTGCGAATGGCCGTAGATAAAGGGTTTCGGGGATGGTATGCCGCTAGTGGCTGTGCGACCGCGACGATGCGGCCGGTTGATGCTGGTGGATCACAACCAACAACGCCTGCAACTGTGTTGGCTGTGACGTGACACTGAAGCGGAGCGCCGTGTCAGCGCGCAATCACGGTGATCTTCTTCGAATACACCGGCGGGTTGTGCGGGATATGCATGTCGTCGCCCATCAGCAGTTGCAACGTATGTTTGCCGGGCGGCAGTTGAATCATCGTTTCCGTTTCACCCGCGCCGAAGTGCAGGTGGTTGCGGTCTGAGGGAATTTCCTGGTCCATCGGTGGCAGGTCAGTGTCGATCAGTAGATGGTGGTGCCCGGTGTTCGGATACTTGACGCCTTTCGGCGCCACACCCATATAGCGCAGGCCGAACCATACCCGAAACGGTTTGTTGGCCTGCACCACCTGGCCGTCGTTCGGATAGCCGATATAGGCGTGCGCGCCGGCCGGCGACGGCGTCGTGCCGGCCGTGGCGAGATTCGGCGAGGCCAGTGACGCCAATGTCGCAAGTGCCACAAGCGCTGCGAGCGCGATGATCTTGTACATGTTGGTCTCTCCGTCCTGACGGACCCGCTATGAATGAACGGGACGCGCTAGTCTTTTAGCACGGTGATGGTGATCTTCTTCGAATACACGGGGGGCACATGCGGCACGTGGTTCTGGTCGCCGAGAATGAGCTGCAAGGTGTGCTTGCCCGGTGGCAACTCGATGCGCGCGTCGGTCTCACCCGCGCCGAAATGCAGGTGATTGCGGTCCGACGGAATTTCCTGGTCGAGCGCCGGCAGGTCGGTGTCGATCAGCAGATGGTGATGCCCCGTGTTCGGAACTGCCACCCCCTTCGGGCACACGCCCATGTTGCGCAGCCCCATGCGCACCCACAGCTTGCCGCCGTGAATCACAGTGCCATCCGACGGCCAGATGATGTATTCCTCGGCGCCCGGTGGCGAAGGCGTTTGTTCGGCACGCGCGGACTCAGACGTGAGCGCGATACCGAGCAGGAGTGACAAGGCGGCGCACAAAGCCGTGCAGAGCGTTACAAGGCTCGCCTTCGTTCCACGATGTACGTCGAGCACGCCAGGTGTGAGGGTTCTTCGCATTGCGCACTCTCCCGAAGAATAGTCGTCTCCGCCCCGGCTGCGCGAGGCGCAGGCCGGAGGCTCCGACTGGATGTCGCGGGCGCTCGCGTAGTTGCACGTGGGTTCACGTGACGGGTCGACGTCGATGAGCAGCCGCTCTATTAAAACGGCCGTACAGCGCTACTTTGTGAATTAGCTTAGGACGTAACTTGCCAAAAAGATACGCCATACTCGTTAACCGTATAACGCATTAACGATGCGCGGACCATTGTCACGCGCAAACCGCGTGCTATCGTTGTTCATAGGTTGTCGATGGAAAGTCGATCACGGCATCAATGCTGCGATCGATTCGCGCCAAAGCCTGATGCGAGCGTCGCGGTCGTCGAAACTCTATGTTCTGTCCGGAACAAACAGGATACGAATATGTGGCGAACATTCCTGCTGGTGTGCATGGTCGGGGCGATTCAGGCGCACGGGGGCAGTGTTTATGCCGCGGCGCAGCGTGACGGCGTGGAACACGGCGCGGCCGCTATGCGTACGGCGGCTACGTCCAGTGCGCCGCTCACATTGCAACAGGACAATCCGCAACCCGCGCGTATCGCACTGGTGATCGGCAACGGCGCGTACGGCGATCATGCAGACCCGCTTCGTGGTAACGCGCCGCGCGACGCTGAAGCCATGCGCGACACACTGCGTGCGCACGGCTTCGAGGTCATCATGCGCACCGATGCGACGCCGCAGCAAATGCAGCAGGCGATCGGCGAATTCCGCCAACGTCTGCATGAAGGCGGCATTGGGCTGTTCTATTTCGCGGGACACGGCATGCAAATCGGACGGCAGACGCTGCTCGTGCCCGCCGGTCTCGATGCACGCGCGCCGGCTCGGCTGATCAGCCAAGGCGTCGATTTGAATACCGTATTGCAGGCGATGCGCGCACCGCGAGCAAGCGCGCTCAATCTCGTGATTCTCGATACTTGCCTGAACAACCCGTTCTCCGCTGACGTGTCAGTCGATACGGCCGCGCTGCCTGCCAATACCCTGGTCGCGTACGCAACGGCGCCGGGCGGCTTTGCAGCGGACGGCGTGCAGCACGGCGTCTATACGGGCGCATTGCTGCGCACGTTCAACGAGGTTTCTTCATCACAGGAACTTGCGGGTTTGTTTCAACGTGTCGCGGCGAGGGTTAGCGAGGTGACTGGCGGCGCGCAAATGCCTTGGATCGCCTCTTCGCTTGCCAACAACGCGAGCGCTGCACTAGCGCCGGAATCTCGCGGCGCTAGTGCAGCGCTCCTCTCCGCAGCCAGCGACGACGCAATTGTCGCGCTGCACAGTAGAGGCATTCTGCCGAAGGACAGCAGCGAGCAATACGAGATCACCTTCTGGGACTCCATTAAGGACAGCAACTACCCGAGCGATTACGAGGCCTATTTGAAGGCCTATCCGAACGGCCGCTTCGCCGCGCTCGCCCACGCGCGCATCGATCGGCTACGCGCTGCTGGAGCGGCGAGTGCGCCATCTGCAGCACCGCCGGCTGCGCCATCGCCACAAGTCGCGCGGCCAGCCGCACCGGCCAGCGTCGCGCCGCAAGACCACCCGCGCGCCGCCACGCCAACGCCAACTACGCCACCTGCAACGACTGCCCCGCCCGCGGCACCTGCCGCGCAAGCAGCCGCACAAAAGCCCACGACGCATCCGCCAAGCGCCGGCGAAAGCCGCGACTGCGCCACCTGCCCGATCATGATCGCCTTGCCTGCGGGCTCGTTTTCGATGGGCAGCAGCACCGACGACCCCTCCGAAAAGCCCGTCCATCACGTGACCATCAGCGCGCCGTTCGCGATCGGCAAATACGAAGTGACCGTCGAGCAATGGAACGCGTGCGTCGCAGCAAACGCCTGTCAAAAGCTGACGGCCGAAAGCAATACAAACAAAGCCGCACCGGCACGCGACCTCAGTTGGGAAGACGCACAACAGTACGTGAAGTGGTTGAGCAAAACGACCGGCAAACCGTACCGCTTGCCCTCCGAGGCCGAATGGGAATACGCGGACCGTGGCGGCACCACGACGGCGTACTGGTGGGGCGATCAGATGCGCAAAGGCAACGCCAATTGCAAGGACTGCGGCGATCCGTGGCACAAGGAAGGGCCCGAATCCGCCGGCTCGTTCGCGCCAAATCCGGTCGGCCTGTATGACATGAACGGCAGCGTTTGGGAGTGGGTCGCCGATTGTTGGCACAACTCCTACCAGGGTGCACCCGCCGACGGCCACGCATGGGAAAGTCCTAGCTGCGACATGCGGGTGATTCGCGGCGGTTCGTGGCGCGAAGGCAGCGGCTACATGCTGAGCGCGACTCGCTTCAAGTACAGCGCGAGCGTGCGCCAGTCGCAGGATGGCTTCAGGGTGGTTAAGGACCTTAAGTAGAGCGTGGGCTGCTGCCGCTTCTGTCGATTAGTGCGCGCTTGGGGGGCTGCGCCGTGATTCCACGCCATACGTGCTTCCGGGCCTTCGAGCACTTCAGGGGCGTCGTGAGTGATCCAAACGCGTAGCTTAGGGCGTGCGCGGCTTCGTCGTGATCGGCGCGAAATCCGCGACGATATGATCCTGGCCGTATTTGCCGGCGATCTGCGCGAGTCGTGTCTCCAGCGCGCGCAGATAATCCGCACGTGATTCGCTTTCGGGCCGCGGCTTGTCGAATAGCTGCGCCGGCGTGATCAACAGCACCACCATCTCCGATCCAAACGGCTTCGAAATGATCCAGTCACCCGCGCCGCCGATAGTGGCTGCATAGTGCGGGGGCGCCTGATTGTCCTTCGCACGCGGACTCGGCACCATGTGCACGACGCTTCCGTCGAGTTGGTAGTAATCGAGGTTCACGTACGAGTCATAAGCGGGCGTGGTGACGTCCACCACCAGCGGATCGCCTTCGCTCAACAGTCCACCGGGTGGCCGCACATGCAGCGACGCAACGTGGCCGGCTTGCCAGTTGTGGGTCCAGTAGGGTGCGAGCGCTTTGATCGTGTCGCATTTGTCGTCGGCGATTGGCTCGACCTCGAGCGCGAGCGTATCGACGCCCGGCAATGCGGTTAGCGTGTTCTTCAGATGCGCTGCGCCGTAGTGTTGCGAGACGTAGCCGCGCACCGTCAACGAATGGTCTTGTGTCGAAGCAGACAGCGCCGAGCACGGCACTTGCGCCAAAACCGGTGTGACTGCGGCCAAGGTCAACGCGGGCTTGGGCGCAGGCGGCGCGGGAGGCTGCACTGGCGGTGGTGCCGCAGACGCTGCGGCAGTTGGCGCTGTGGTTATCCCGGCAGATGAGCCCGCCGCCGACTTTGCGGCGTCTCCGGCGCCTGGTCCGGCAGTTGCGGACAACTGCGGCGCATTCGTTGCCGCCGAAGCGGCCTGATCCGCCGACGCCTCCGAAGCCGCCGCAGCCGGCTGCTGGCCATCTTGACGATTCGGCGCCGAGCGGAAAGCAAACACGCCGACAGCCGCGGCACACACCACCGCGAAACCCGCGAATCCCGCCTTGACCAAGGTCCCCGACTTCTCCGCACGCGCTTCGTTATCGAACTCCGCGATGAAGCGCGCGACACTCGGCATGCGCGTGTTGCGCTCGAACGAAAGCGCAGCCCGCAACGCGCGCCACTGCTTCGCGTCGAGATTGGGCGGACGCTGCGGCTTGAAATCCGCATTGCGAGCCTGCGTCGCCGACAATCGGTCGAACGGATGGTGGCCCGTCAACAGCTCGTAGGTGATGCAGCCGAGCGCGTAGATGTCGTCGCGCGGGTCCGGCTCGCGATGCTCGATCATTTCCGGACTCGCATACGCGGGCGTCAACGCGCCGAGACTGCCAGGATCGAAGACGGTTGCATCGCTCTCCTCCTCCGGCCGCTGGAACACGCGGGCAATGCCGAAGTCGATCACTTTCACTTCGGCATTCGTAGTGAGAAAGACGTTGGCGGGTTTGAAATCGCAATGCACGAAGCCGTGCTCATGCGCATAGGCGAGCGCATTGCACATGCCGCGCACGATCGGCAGCGCGGCGCGAACCGGCATCCCCTTATAGCCCGGCGTGCGCAATAGCTGGCTGAGCGGCTTGCCGGTCAGGTACTCCATCGTCAGGTAGACGATCGGTCCGTCGCGGTCGAAGTCGTACACCGTGATGATGTTGCGGTGCGCGAGAACCTGTGCCTTGCGCGCCTCGCGTTGCAGTGCGACGAGCGAATTCGGGTTGCCGCGGAACTGGACGTTGAGCACCTTGACCGCAAGATACGGTTTGCGATCGGACGCCTCGAGCTTGCGTAAATCGAGCGCCTTGTACACCGTGCCCATCCCGCCGACACCCAGACATTCCTCGAGGACGAAGCGATTGTTCAGTGTGTCGCCAGTACCTTTGATCTGATCATGTCCCGGCGCACCAGCGGCGCTCGGTGCGCCTGTCGAGCTTGCGGCGTTGGCCGCACTGGCAGAGCGTACCGACGGTATCTCGACGGTGGTCCGCATGCCGGTTTCGTCGCCGCCCGCCGCCACGTTCGAGACGCGCAACTGTTCGATGCGCCGCCGCACTTCGGCGTAGAGATCGTCGGGGAGAGCAGCTTTGCGATGCGCTGCGCCGAGCATTTCCAGCAGCTGCGTGCGATCGAATCCATCGGTCGTCAACGTGCTGTCGAGCTGAGCCACGAACTCGTCGCGTGACAGCTCGCCGCTCTGATAGTCGCGAATCACATGCGCAAGGCTAGCCATTTGTGCGAAGCGCCCCCGCTGCCGTTGGGCCGGATCGCATGCGACCGGAGCCTTTCGGGCTGATAGAAAACCTGTCGTAATCAGTTACATGTGCCGCTTCGATACTAGCTCCCGACCCGGTCTTTCGCAAACCAGGATTGCCCCGCTGCGTGCGCGGCCGGCGAGTGTCTTGCGACATCCAACAGAATCCGCTGCGTTGTTGGGTACGCGCCATCAGCCGCGAGTCGTCCTCTTGCGACCTTGTTGCCGTTTCGATGTGGCGGCCTGGCGTGAAAGCCTTGTGCATCAAGCATTCGGCAACTTTCTTAGGAGACGAGAGTAAAACTGGCACAGCCCATGCGTTAGTGACACTCGAGCAGACAAGATGCTCGAACCCAACCGCAACACTGTGATGTTCCCTTCCAGGAGATTTACCATGAACACGCTGATGATCAAAGACCTGTCCATCACCGAACAACTCGACAGCAAGGCCATGCGCGCCGTGCGTGGCGGCCTCGGCTTCGGCTTTGGCTACCCCAGCACGTCGTACACCAACATCAGCCCGGTGTTCGCGCCGAACAACAGCAAGCAGGTTAGCGCCACGCAGTTGATCAGCAACGAAATGAACATCCAGAACGCCAACGGCAACAACGTTGCGTTCGCTGCCGGCCTCACTTCGTCGATCAACCCGTGCGTCACGTCGAGCAACAACATCAACGTCTGACGCCTGATTCGGCGAAGCGGAGAGGCCCTCGGCAATTTCCGCTTCGCTCCGATCACGCCCGTCTTCCGCGCACCTTTGGAGAATCACCATGTCATCCCTCATGATTCGCGATCTATCCCGCACCCGCGAGCTCGACCGCCGCGCAATGTCGGCGGTGGCCGGCGGCACCGGCAGCAGCGTTCCCGGGCTGCCCTCCGTAGCCGGCCTTGGCGGCATCGCCAATGTCAACGTCTCGGTGAACCAGAACCTCAGCCAGATTCAAACCGTCAATGTTGCCGCGCTCAACAACATCGGCGTGATCGGCGCCGGCTTCGTGCCATTGAATCTGAATGTCAGCCCGTCGCTGTGGGCCGCCAATTACGCCAACGTTTAACGGCATGCAGTAGCGAAGGACCGGGGGCTTCCCTACTGCTGCCTGCTCATATCCGGCAGGCGAGCTGCAAGCAGATTTCCTATACTGATAGTGCGACGAGACCTCAGCACACTTATAGACACACCCGGGCGACGGCTGGCCAATCGCACCAGCCGCCGGCTCGATCGTTTCCCTGGAGCCGCCATGGCAAAGCTCGCTATCAAAGACCTCACCGACAGTGTCGAACTCGACCGCCAGGCGATGGCCGCCATTGTTGGCGGCGCGCGCATTGGTGCACGTGCGAGCATCGCCGTGCAGGTGGCGCCAGGATCCGCACGCGTCGTCGACTACCCGCCGGGTTTTCCCGCAGCGCATCAGGCCATTGTCGATGTGCACATTGATACGGTGCCGCGCAATTCGTCGCGCAGCTAGGCCTTTGATCAGACATTCGCAGCAACGGCACGCGCTTCCCGCGCGTGCCGTTTTCGTTTGATGCATCGGCGATTGTTCGACGTGCCGTTCGCATGCGTGCCGGTGGTGCCGGAACACTGCAGGGCTCGCTTCGAAACAGATCGATATCGACATCTTCGACAGCCGCATTAAAAGGTCCTTCTTATAGGACGCACGAGAGGTCCGCAATTGGAAACGAGCGCGACCACCAAGCTATTCCGCCGACGGATTAATTTGTTCGATTAACCTGGTGAATGTCCGCACGCGGCGACGTTAGCGACCGATCACTCACCTATGATGTTTAGGACGCCACGTGGTTTTATGCCGTTCGCCGATAGCACCTGCTATCCGGACAGCGTTCTGGCGCAGAAGCGTTGGTGGCGCGAGGCATGCAAAAGCGTCGCACAGCGCGAATGGCGATCGCGACCCGCCACGAGCCGGCATCGCCAAACCATATAGGAGACACGCAATGAAATTCATCGTGCAATGGAATGGCCTGCCGACCGCGGAAAACTCCGTCATCGAGCGCTTCATGAAAACCGGCGGCCAGGCGCCTGAAGGTGTCAAATTGCTGGGACGCTGGCATGCCATCGGCGGATTGCATGGCTTTGCAGTCGTCGAGGCGGACGATTCGCGCGGACTGTCGGCGCTGGCGCTCGAATGGGGCGATTTGCTAACCATGAGCATCTTCCCTGCGGCGACTGACGAAGACCTCGGCGCGGCATTGGGTGCGCATCAGGCGAAGCGAAAATAAGTGCGCAAGTAAGACAGTCATGACGCCCAACCTTGACACGCCTCTACCCACCGGACAACTGCTGCCGTTTCGCGAGTCGCTGCTGGCGATGCTCGGCGTTGCATTCGTCTCGATGCTCGTGGCGCTCGATCAAACCATTGTCGGCACCGCGCTGCCGCGCATCGTCGCCGATCTGAAGGGCTTCGATCTGTACGCATGGGTCGCGACGGCGTATATGCTGGCTTCGGTGATCACCATTCCGATCTTTGGGCGGCTGGGGGATCTGTTCGGCCGCAAGCCGTTTCTGATCGCTGCGATTCTGTTGTTTACCGGTGCTTCCGTATTGTGCGGGTTTGCCACCAGCATGCTGTTGCTGGTGATTTCGCGCGGCTTGCAGGGGATAGGCGGCGGCATTCTGATCGGCACGGTGTTCGCCACTGTCGCCGATCTGTTCCCCAATCCGAAGCTCCGGCTGCGCTGGCTCGTGTTCGTTACGTCTGCTTTCGGAGTCGCGAATATGGTCGGGCCGACGCTTGGCGGCATGCTCACACAATACGGCGGCTGGCGGCTGGTGTTTTTCGTCAACGTGCCGGTCGGTCTCGTGTCGCTGCTGTTCGTGCTGCGTTTTTTGCCGCCCCTACGTCACCTTCGACACAAAGGCCCCGTTCGGCTCGACTGGCTCGGCGCGTTCGTAGTTGCAGTCACGTTCGGTTCGTTGCAATTGCTGATCGAATTGTTTCCGAGGTACGGCGTCGACACGATAACGATCGTGCTGGCCGTCGTTGCAGTGAGCTTTGCAATGACGCTGTGGCTATGGGAGCGGAGGATGAAGTATCCAATCATTCCAGTGGATATGCTGATGGACCGCAAGCTATCCGCGCTCTTCGCGATGTCAGTGCTTGGCGGCTTCGCGCTGTTTTCGCTGGTGTTTTATGTGCCGCTGCTGTTTCAAGGCGGCTATGCGATGTCCGCGCACGACTCGGGCATGCTGATCACGCCGCTGCTGCTCGGCACGACGATCGGCAGCGTGGTGAACAATCGTATCGTCACGCGGATCCGTCGCGCGAACGGCATTATGTATGTCGGCTTCGCGCTGTCCGCACTGGCCTGCCTTGGCGTGATCGTACTCAGAGGTACCGAGCCGCACCTGGTGTGGATGTCGTGCATGGGCATCAGCGGTCTCGGGCTCGGTCTAGTGGCAACCAGTCTGACGGTCTGTTCGCAGCAGATCGTCGCGCGTGACCAGATCGGCGCGGCAACGGCGTTGCTGCAATCGATGCGTACTTTTGGTGGGATGCTGGGCACGGTGATGACCGGTGCGTTGCTTGGGCATCTCTATACGCAGGGGGTGCATCGCTCGCTTGCCTCGTATCAGGCGACGCAGTGGTTCAAATCGTTTGCGAGTCCCGAACTGCTCGTGGACCGTGCGGAGCAGGCGGCGTTGATCAATCGCCTGGTGAGCGCCGGCCATGCGGGGGACGCGATGATGAATTCTGCGCGGGATGCGCTCGTGCAGTCGATTCATATCGGCATTCTGGTGGCGGGGGCGGCGGCGTTGATTGGGTTGTGTCTCGCGTGGTTTGTGCCGCCGGTGAGGATTAGTTATTCGGAGGCGGAGTTGGTGGTGGGTGGACCGGCGCAAGCGGATGCGATTCCGCCGCGGGGGAATGCGCTTTAAGTGGTTGTGGGGCTTGGCCCCTCTTGGTCTCATTTCATCAGCTTGCCTGCATTCTCTCTTCGCCCTAATAGTGGTGCGCGCGACGAAAGGCCTAACGCTACCGAGCTGGCCTCCTTCCACCAGAAGGGCTCTCTGTTCTTCTGCCTGCCTCTTGAGGTTTGGAGGCACTAACTTGTGCCGTTTGACATGTGTCACGCCGAAGCGAAACTGCGAGTAAAAGCCTCCATATTTGGGGCACGGCAAGTACCTCTTGAAATCCATCCGTAATCGAAATAGCCCTCAAATCAAGGGACATTCGACGCACTTCTCGAACGAATGATCGTAGGAAAGCTTGACCGAACGATTGAGTTTTCTTACCATGGACGTCGCCGCTTGCACACTTAAGACCAACTCGTTTCCGACCACGCGCGCGCATAGAACAAGGCCAAAACTAAACAACGAGGTCTTCCGGGGTTCTTGCATGACAATGGATGAAGACATCGCGCACGTAGCGCGAGTAATGGCGCCGTCTTTGCGCGCCTTTCGTGGTGAACCTGTGCTGCCGCCAGCCTATTGGCGAAAACGACTACAGCGCATACAGGATGAATTCCCCCTGACCGAGTTGCAAACGTTTCAGATTGAGCGGTTGCTGGGGGAGTTGGATCGGTTTGAGGCGGAGAGGGGGGGCGACTTCGGGAGACGAAAGTGACCGTGTATCGCGAAAGATTTTCTCAGAGAAACAATGCGACTGAAGCGTTTCTTGAATGCACCTGGCGATTCTGGCTTCTGACCTCGAGCCTCGACGTTTGCACGGCGATTACAAACTCGCTCTCACCAAATGCGCGAACATAAAGAACCAAAGACAGATGGCTGCGCCTATTTGGTCTCTCTGCAAGTTCAATTCGAGACCGACGATCCACTAAAGTAGTTAAACGCGCCGCTAAAGTCGATTGTACGGATAGACTCCTCGCCCGTTTTGTCGGCGATTGTTTTGCCATTGCGGATCAGCGTAAATCGCGGCGCACCCGGTATCGACGGCACGGCGACTTCACTAACGCCGGCCGGCAGATCGCGCGCCGTTCGTGCGTTGCCTTGAACGATGGTGAGGATCGCCGGCTCGGTCAAAAACGCCGTTACGTGAATTTGCGCGGTCAGTGGTGTGGAGGAGCGTGGTGCGGTTGCGTTGCCAACTGACGCGCCAACGCTCGCCATTGCGGCCCCCGCTACTGGATGTAGGCGATAGAAGTAGTAGAACTTGTCCTGGGTAATCACCGGTTCGGCGCCATTCTTGAACCATTCGATAAAGTAGCGGCTGGCGTCGAGATACGCACTGTGGCTCAGCAACGCACCGAAACGCGGGTTATAGACCTGCGCACGCGTGCTGCTGCCGATCGGCGCCACATACGTTGATTCGGCCCAATCGTTCCACGTGACGATCTGAACCCAGTCGACATTGGCGTGAATCGCAGCGAGCCATTCGGTCGCCATGCCGGAGAAACCGTTGGTTTCGAATGCGCGGTAATTCGTGCCACTCGCGAGACCACGGTAGTACGGTGTGACGGGTGCCATGAACAGCTTGTGGGCCGACTTGAGCGCTGTAGCCAGATGTTCGATGGAGCGCGCTAGCGAATCTGGAGCGCCCGCCGCGCCGAAATAGAAATAGCCCTGCGCGGCATGGCAGCGATTCCCAACTTCGCTCGCAACGGCGCCGCCGATCTCCGCTTCTCCTGTCAAAGGCATGAAGTGCGGCACAAAGTACGCGCCCAGCGATTCCGCTTGCGCAATCAGCGCTTCGCAACGCGCTGTGTCCTTGCCGCCCAATGCATACGCCGAGACCACCGGCTTCCCGTCTACCATCAACTGCGCCGGAAGACCGGCGGTCGAATGCACGATGTCGTCGAGTTCATCCTGGGCTTTGCCGTCCGCCGATACGAACAGCTTGAAACCGTTGCCTAACTGCTCGGCGGCGCGATACATCGTCAGCACGCGTGCACGATAAAGTGGCTCGTTGCGATTCCAGCCGCCGCAGTTCAGTGCGAAACCGTCGATGCCTCGCTGCTGCGCGTCGTGGAACTCCGCGATGTAATCGTCGATGCCGGCATTCGGGCCGCCGCGCGGCCACGCGACCATGTAGTGCGCAAACACCCGCTTGCCATACTGCGGCGCAGCCGCTTGCGCGACAGCAGCCGACGCACGCGTGGCCATCCACACGGGCGGCACGCCAATACATCCCAAAAGCAGCGTTCTACGCTTCATTCCTGCAGGCTCCCACGCAGTTTTCCGATGACCGACGAATCGGCCGTCTGTATTGACGCGAGCGAGCGCCGCGCCGCACGTCGGCTTATAGTCAATGACAGTACCAGCACGAGTACACCCGCAATCACGATACCGGTTAGCGCGCCGATCAGCCCAAATTCATACGACAACACCGAAACGAACAGCAGCGACGCACCGACTTCGAGGGTCGAAATCGTGACGAAGGATGCACGATTCGTTGAAAAAACCAGCAGCGACAGCACGCGGCAGACGAAGATCAGCATGGCGCCGAGGAAAGCGACGAACATGAAGCCAAACTGCATCGCGTAGGAGCCGAGCACGACAACCGGAAACAGGTGAATGCGGCACGCGAGCCAGCTTGCGAATGACACTAGCGCAAAGAGAGAGACTACGCCCGTCGCCATCACGCGACCATGCGGAAGCTGCAGGAGCGCATCCATGACCCGCTTGAAACGTCCACTCAACACAAGCGCCACCCCTTGTCCACAATTGAACGCAAGGTTATGCACGCTCTTTACACCTCGATACAGTGATCCCGACGCGGGCCCGACGACAAACGTGACGATCATAATGTCAACGTGCTTCGCGCCGGAGAAGATTGCGTTCCCGTACCAGCTGCCGAGAATCTCTTTGCGGTTCTGCACGAAAAACGCTTTATAGTCGAAGGTACGGAAGTTGAATTTCTCTGCTTCAGGACGGAAGAATTCAGAGTCGCGCGGCAACCCGCGATGCAGCGAGTGAAGATACGCGATGAGCAGCATCACGCCATACAAGGCCTCGACAAGCAGCAGCATGTCCGGCAGGTATGCATCGAGCGAGCGCCGTTCGATCAGCAGCACGAGGATCAACACGCGGCTAAGCGCGGATGCCGTCGAAATTGCGCAAATCGTGCCGCTGCGCCCATAAAAACGCAACACGCCTAGCGAGAAATGCGACAGTCCATAGGCCATCGGTGCAAGCACCATCACCACGCCGAACTGCGTACTCGCAAACACGCCATAATTTGCGAGCAATGTGCCGACAGTCGCGAACACCACCGTCGAGCCGAGCGCGCTCAGGCAATCGAGGAAGATCAGCGTCGATACGTGCGAGCGCACTCTCTCGATAGTGAAGATGCGCGGCGACCCGAAATTGAACAGATCGATTGCAACGAAGAAGAATGCGACCAGCGCATACGACTTACCCAGCCACACTGCGTCCAGATAGCGCAGCGCAAGCGCAACCGCAACAAAATTGCCGAAAGCCGGCAACGCGGACGCAAGCATGACGTAGACGACATCCCGCTTCATGTCAGCCATATGCTTTCAAGGCCTCACAATAGCGACGGTACTGGGCCTGCAGATCCGAATAGCGGAAACGGCGCGCCGCTTCGTGCTGGCACTGCTTCTGCTGATCGCGCCACTGCCCATCGGCGGCAATGTGCGCGATCTTCTCGCTTAACGCATCAACATCGCCGGGCGGCACAAGGCTTGCCAGTTCAAGCACTTCCGCGATTCCGCCCACGTGCGTCGCGATGACCGGAATGCCTAGAGCCATTGCTTCAAGCAGTGCTCGTGGCATGCCCTCCTGTAGCGAAGGCAGCACGAAGAGCGCATGCTGGCTCACCGTGCGAAGCACGTCGTCCCCGCTCAATGCACCCGTGAAGCGGACGTCGTCGCCAAGTCCAAGTCGCGCTGAGAGTCGTTCGAGTTCCGCCCGCAGCACTCCGTCTCCGATAAGCGTGAGTTTGACGCTGAGCCCACGTTCACGCAGCGCAGCCACCGCGTGCAGCAGGATGCCGTGGCCCTTGCTTTCATTGTGCATCATTGCAACGTTGACGATGCGAAGCACGCCAACATCTGCATCACGCTTGACGCGCGCATCATCGCAACGGTCGAACAACTCGTCGGGCAGATACGCATCGCTGAAGCCAAACGAATGCGCGTACGCGCGCGGCGGGTAAGCAGCCTGCAACGCGCCGGCTGTCACATAGCGCACGGTTCGACCGTGTTTCGCCGCATGACGCGTAGCCCAGCAGTGCACGTGGCGAGCGATGTGCCGCAACGGATGACGGGACGCCGCATCGCTGAAATAGTCAGCGGGATCAGCAACGATCTCCGCTGAGAACGGCTTGCCCGTCGCGCGACACAGCAACATGCCGATGAGCGTAAGGTTGCCGGGAAAACGCAGCAGCAACAGGTCTGCATCGTGAATCACACGCCAGATGCGCCACACCAGTCGGGGCAAATTCCTGATCAATGCCCTCACCCCGCGGGACGCGCCGAGGTCGATGAATTGCGTGTACTCGCCAGTAACCAACTCGCCATGCGCGAGTTGCACCGGAAATGATCGGGCTGCGATGCGCACGCGCGCGAAGCTTTCCGTGAAGCGGGCCGCGAACTTGCGATGCCCCATGTGTGGACTAAATATCTGGTCCCCTACCTTCGAAAAATTACCGTCGATCAAAAGCGTGATCGAGGGATTGGTTTCAGCTCTGCACAACTCGACTAGCTCTGCATAGCGATTCACAGATAGACAGGCCAACTTCTGCCAGAACGGTGCGGGGTCGCGCCTGAGATTTTCGATTGCTGCAGCGACAGCGTCGGGATCAAAGCTTTCCGCATGGAACGCGTATTCGGACAGTCCGAGGTCCCCATACGCAGCCTGCCCCTTGCGCTCGTAGGCGATGTGAATGCTCGGTAACCCGCCGAGCACGCTTTCAAGACTGCCATGCAGTCGCACCGACACGACGATCGCATCCTCGGATCGGATCACATCACGCAGCGCTGGCGCCGACTCGACGCCGAAAACTCGCTGATAGAATACGTCGTCGCTGTTGCCGCGTCCGGCGCTCTGTACCGCCAGACTCGCATCCGGAGTCAGTTCAACAAGGCGCCGCAGCTTCGCAATGTAAGCGTCCGCATACGGCTTGTCACTCAGGTCGCGAAACACGAAATACACCTTACGTCGCCGATCGTGCCCGGAGGAATCGTTGGGCGCGAGTTGCGGCGCGTGAGGCCGTTTGCTGATTTCCAGAACGACCAGATCGCCGATCCGCACTGCATGCCCATGATTCAGCTCGCGCACGCTCTTGTCATCACGCAGAAAAATCGTGTCGACATAATGACGCACTAGCCACTTAAGCACGCGGCCCGGCACCGTCGAAAACGGCCCGACGCTTTGCGGCAGATAGATTCGCGAGCGGGGCCCCCAGAGCGACGCGCACACGATCTGCAAGCCGTGCGCAACCAGCGTCTTGCAGCCTTCCTTCCATGTGCCGGCGCGCAAATAGCCGCCTCCCACACCGAAGAACACCGGCGCGCGCCGGTGCCACGCATGCGCGAACGTCCTGGCGACGAACTGCCAGAGGGAAATCAGTTCGACTTGCGAGTCATCAAGATAGCCGACGAACGACGCCGGATCCAGGCACACGACAGTGATGCACTGGCTGAAACCGGCCTCGCGAATCGCACGCAGACTCAGCTTGACCAGCAACCCATCGCCGCTGTTGCGTGAGCTGTAAGCGTGTAGAAGATAGACGTCAGGCGTTTTCATAGCAGTTCATCAGCGACTTGAAGAATTTATCGGCGTTGAACGCTTGATCGAACACGTGACGCGAATTCGCGCCCATGCGGCGGCATTCGTCAATGGACAGCGAATTGAGTTGCTCGGCGAGGCACTCTCCCGTGAGCTGGCGCAGAATCAGGCCGTTGTAGCCATGAATGACCTGCTCCGGCAGCGAGCTTTCGCTCGATACGACCAGCACTTTGCCGGCTCGCATCGCTTCGATCGGTACGAGCGCGAACCCTTCCCAGCGCGACGGGACCACGATCACGTCCATGCTGTGCATCGCGTGTTTCGCTTCTTCTGGGTCAACCCAACCGTGATACGAAATGTGCGACGCTTCGCCCGGCGTCGCCGCGCCTCCACGCACCGACACCCCGAACACGTGCACATGCAAGTTGTCCTTCAGTAGCGGCAATGCATCGACGAGAATGTCGAACCCCTTCTGATAGTCGAGCCGGCCGAAATAGCCGATCTGAATCTGTTGCGACGGCTGCGCGGCTGCTTCCGTTTGATCGGTGACCCGCTCGGCCGCAGCGTCTGCCGGAATACCCGTGTAGACAAGCTCGATCTTGTCGGGCGCGATACCATGCCTACGCGCCGCGCGCACTTCGTCGAACGACATGCAGAGAATGCGCGTGCAACGCCGCGCCAGCCATTTCTCCACCAACGCGAAGGTCAACGCGGTCGCACGCGAGATGTCCTTCTTCATGAACGACCACGCGTGCGGCGTGTACAGCACTTTTTCATCGTCGAAGCGGCTGAGGCGCACGTAAACGCCCGGATAGGTGCTGTGGCAATGAATCACATCGGCACGTAGCGGCTTGACGAGCGTTCGAACTTCGCGTGCGATTGCTATAAACCTGAGTGGGCTACGGCTCGACCGGTACGGCACAACATGAATGCCGTCGACGTCCAGCTTGGCGATGTCCATCGTGCACGGATCGCATACAAGCACAACGTCGTGCCCGCGATTGCGCTGCTCGATCATCAACCCCGTCACATAATTGGCGATGCCACCTATCCATGTTTCAACTACGTGGACTATTCTCATTACGCACCCCAGCGTTTCGATGGAAAAGGCGCCAGTTGCGTTTTTTTGGTCTCAGCAATAGCGCCATCGGCAAAGCGAACAGCACGATCCATCGCATCCCGTAGTAAGCAAGGACGTTCGAATCGAACAAGAAAAACAGGAACGGCAACGGATAGGACACCACCTTTACGAGCAGCCATCGCCAGCTCGTGCCGTGGCCCATCAGGTTGATCCGCGCGATCAACCACGCCACCACTACAAACGACATCAGATAGCCGAACACGCCGAAATTGACGAGAAATTCACCGGGCATACCGAACAGCAGCGTCGTCTCATCGGATTCGTTGGTCTCGGTTTCTCGAACGATGTCGCTCTTCTCGCGAGCAAAAGTTTCGGGCTTGTCTTTCCAGATCGCCTTCGGCACGACTGCCGCCACCGCGCCGACGAAGCTGCGACCCATGCCGAGCGTGTAGCCTGGTTTCGACACCGAGTCGAGCGCCTGTACCTGGACATCGAAGCGCGACAAGTCGCGAAACAGGAAGAAACTTAGCGGCCCCATCGATAATTGCAGCATCCGCTGATCCGCAAAGTTTTTAGACAGGTTGCCGATCTCCGAATAGTCGATGCCAAACTTGAGCGGAATCATCGCGAGGCCACCGACGGCGACACAGATGCCGACGATCTTCGCCGCTCGCCGGCTGATGCGCGCAACAAACGCGTGGTAGATGAGGCACGCGAACAGCACGACGAATACGATCCCCTGCCGATTGCCGAATACGCCGGACGACAGCCATCCAAGCACGACGAGCTGGGCAAAGGCCGCAATCCTCATCACGCGACTGCGCCACGGCCGGAGCATCACGCATGCGAAAACCCAGAGCGGGGCTGTATTGGCGAGCGCCTGCACGACACCAAGCCCTTCCAGCGGGTCGTTTTGAGTGACCGACGTTTCGAGGCGATCCGCATAGAGTTGTGCGATCTGTCGGTAGCCGCCCAGCTTCACGTAGATGAGCGCGAGCGCCGCCAAAGCCAGCAGCGCGAACACATAGACCCAGCGGCTCACGACGACGGTCCCTTGCATGTCCGGCATCGCGGCTGGCGCCGCGCGCTTGTTGCGCATTGCGATGAGGGTAAAGTTCATCGCCCAGATGCCGACAATGTTCAGCGTGAACCACGCGATCGTCGCAGGGTTCTGCTCGGGCAAGAGCGTTAGATAGATCTCGTCGCGCGCGATCAGTTGACCGGCTGGCAGCACGCAGAAATATGCGAGCGCGAACAGCCGCCAAAGCCGCATCAATTCGCTATCTGCCTTGATGCACCAGATGCTCACCGCCCCAAGCAGCAACAAACAAGCCGTCAGCGTATTGGTGCCGCCAAGACAGAGCGCCGCGAAGAGGCCCGCCATCGCGGAGCCGCCGGATAGCAGCCAGAGAAACGGCAGCTTGTCGTGTTGTCGCGGCGGCCGGCGCAACGTCGCCCGCGCCGCACTCATTTCGCCAGCCTCTTCTGGTTCTCATATTGATACGCAACATAACGGTACGCGCCATATTTCGACCGATAGCCGAACGCGCGTGCGTCGACACCGTTGAAGATCACGCCTTTGAGCGGTGCGTTCGCGCGTTGCAGTTGCCGCGCGCTTTCAGTGATCTCTCCGATCGCCGTCTGTTGAAAGCGCGCGACGAGGAACACCGTCCCCGCGATGGTCGCCATCACCGGCGCATCGGAGACCGCCAACACTGGCGGCGTATCGATAACTACCATGTCATAACGCTCACTCAACGATTCCATCAATCGGCTCATGCTATCGCTGAGCAAAAGCTCCGAAGCATTGGGCGGAATGCTGCCGGTCGTCATCAAGTCGAGCCCTGGCGACACCTCGTGCTGAATCGCGGCCTCGACCGTCGCTTGACCTGCAAGAACGTTGGACAGACCTTGACCACGTGTGCGGCCGAAGTACTGATGCAAATGGCCGCGCCGCATATCCGCATCGATGAGCAGCACGCGCCTACTGCCACCGCACAACACCGCTGCGAGGTTGGCAGAGATGAACGACTTGCCGACGCCCGGTGCGGGGCCGGTCAGCAGCAATCGATTGTTCGGTGCCTCGAGCATCGCGAAGCTTAGCGCGGTGCGCAAGCTGCGCAGGCTCTCTATCGATGGGTCGGTCGGATTCGATTCCGCGAGAAGGTACCTGGCTGCCTTGCCCGTTTGCATGCTCGTGTTCAGCGACTTCTGTATCTGCGAAAGCGGAATCGTGCCGTACACATTGAGACCTGCGTAGCGCTCGATGTCCTGCGCGTCCGTTACGCCTCCGTACAACATTTCCCGCGCGAACGCGGTGCCGATGCCGAGCATGAGGCCAGCGATCGCCGCGAGGCCAATTACGAGCGGCTTCTTCGGCCATACCGCCTCTTCCGGCAGGCGTGCGTCGTCCACTTGACGAACGTTACCGACCTTGCCCGCGGCGACGAGCTTCAACTGCTGGATGTTGTTCAGCGTGCCGACGTAGATGTCCTGGTCGACCTGCACGTCGCGCATCAAAGAGACAGTGTCCTGCTCAAGGTTCGGCAGGCGTTTCACGCGGCTGTTCACGTCGCCGAGCTTGGCCTTCATTGTGTCGATCTGCTGATCGAGCGCAACGATCGCTGGATGACCCGGCGCATAGCGCGTCGCGAGATCGGCGCGCCTCTGCTGCAGGTCAAGCAGGCCGCTTTGCGTCGCGACGCTTTCCTGCAGGAACGTTTGCGCCTCGAGGCTCACGTCGAACGTTCCCCGCCGGTCGCGCATCGCGTTGTAGCGCTTTTCCGCGACCTCAAGATCGTGCTTGAGGCCCGGCAGCAAGCTCTCGAGGAATTGCGACGACTTCTCTGCTTCGGCGGCCTTGCGCTTTACGTTCTGCGCGACATACGCCTCGCCAATCTGGTTAAGGATTGCCGAGATCTGCTTCGGATCGCCACCACGTAGCGCGCCGGTGATGATGTCGCTTTGCTTGCCCTTTTGCTGCATGTTGAGCTTTTCTTGCAGATTGGTCAGCGTCTTGAGCTTCGGCTCGCGTATCAAGTTGAACGCAGCACCCGGCTTCGCGCGCACGTCAGCCACGAGCAGGTGAAGATGGCCGACACTCTGATCAACGTCGACCGGTTTGCCGATCGTGCCTTCGATCGGCGCGTCGAGATCGGACTGTGTAAGTCGGAAGCGGTGGTTGTCGAGTAGTGTCAACTTGAAGCGTTCGTCTTCGAGATCCTTCGGTACGTCGAATTCGCGCACGTCGATCGATTCGGTGCCCCAGCAAAAACCGCCCCAACCGAGCAGGCCGGGATTTGACAGTGACTTCGCGCTGTCAGCGATGCGCCATCCGATAAGCGGAAAGTAGCGCGGACGCGCGTCGATATAGAGACGCAGGTTGTTCACCGCCTGATCGACAACCAGTCGCGATTGCAGGATCTCGAGCTCGCCTTCGGCTTCCGTCTTCACGTCGAACAGCGACGATACGTTGCCAAGCAGCGAACTCGCACTCGTCGGATTGTCTTCTTCAACCTGGATCATGATGTCCGCTTCGTACGTCGGCTTCGCCAGAAACGCATATGCGGTCCCCAACAGCACGACGACGGCGAAGATGCTCGCGATAAGCCAGCGGTTCGCGATCACGATGTCCAGATAACGGATGAGGTCGCTGTCCTCTTCGGCGCGATCCTCGACCATCAGGTCTAATCTGTTGTTCATGTTGTTCTCTCGTTAGGCCATTGCTTTTATGCGTGGCGCCCATGCGTAGACGCCCTGTCGGATCAGCTCGAATGCATCGTGAAAGTGCGCAATCGGCTTTGTGTACGGGTCCGGTACATCGAAGCGTCCGATTTCTCCAAGCCGGAACACCTTGCCCGACGCGCCCGGATGCCGGCGCATGATCTCGTGCTTATGCGCTGCTTCCATCGCAAGAATCAGATCGGCACCGCTGACGAGACTCACATTCAGCTGCTGCGCACGATGCGCGGTGATGTCGAGCCCCGATTCTGCAGTGACGCGGATCGCCAGTGGATCGGGCCCTGAACCCACAACCGCATCGAGCCCGGCCGACAACACAGTGACGCCGTTGAGTTCACGTTCGATCAGGTATTGCGCCATCGGGCTGCGGCAGATATTTCCGACGCACACGACCAATATCGTCTTGATCATTTGGTCACGATCGCCCCGGTTAGTGCCGCGTTGACGGCAGGCAGCAGAAGACTCAGCACGCGGGAGAAGCGCACGAGGCCATTGCCGTCGACATAGACGATGTCGCGTGGATTCATTTCGAACTGATTCGCGAGCAGCATTGACACCGGCGAACGCGCCGCGAGGTGATAGACCTGTGGATTCGGCCCGAGCGAATTGCGGATCACGTAGACTTCGGATGCATCGGCGGTGTTGCTGTTCAGACTTCCTGCCTGCGAGATGGCTTCGCTCAGCGTGAGCCTGCCGTTACGCAGCGGAATCGCCGTTATCGGCTTGTTGACTTCGCCCATCACGTACACGCCGTTCTCGTCGCGCGCCAGTACGCGCAGCAGATCGCCGTCGCGCAACACGATCTTGGCGGGGTTGGCACCCGCGTCAAGCATGTCGGTGAGGCTGATCGGATACGAACGTCCATCACGCACGAGCACGAGGCGACTCTGGTCGGCGGTGTCGCTGAAGCCGCCCGCGCGATTGATTGCGTCATAGAGCGTCATCGGAATGTCGTTGAGCGGCAGTGCGCCCGGCGTATGCACCTGGCCGTCAACGAACACCTGTTTCGCGCGGAACGATGCGACGCGCACCGTCACCTGCGGCTTGATGAATGCGTTGGCAAGACGCATCGTCAGTTCTCGCTGAACTTCCGCGGGCTTGAACCCCTCGACGTGCAGGCTACCGACATAGGGAAACTGCAGGTTGCCGTCCTCGTCGATTACAAAACCGGGCACGGGATCGGACGCGCGCGTCGCGGTCTGACCGGATGGCGCCTGCGCGGCGGCCAGTTCCGGATGGTCCCACACCGTGATCTGCAGCACGTCACCCTTGCCGAGCCTATATGCGGAGGGAGCAGACATGAGGTCCCGAAGCTGATCGGAGCGCGCCTGCGCGAGTTGGCTTTGCATCTGCGCGATCAGCGTGACGTTAATGTCTTCGACCTGTACCGGCAGACTTGTGGGCGGCGTCTGCGCATCTCCGCTCGTCACCTGAAGCGCCGTCGGTGTACTCATCTTCATGCCCGGCGCGGCCGTGCACGCAACCAAACCAATGCACGCGGTGACGACGCACAAGCCACGCGCGATCCTCAGGCTTTTGCCGATCGCTTTAACATCCACTCTCATCTCACTGCTCCGTAAAACTTGTTGGCCGGTAACGTGCTTGACGCCGTCGCTTACAAATTCCTGCGGCGGCTGTCGCACGTTTTGTGTTGGTCGAATCCTGTACTTCTGACGCCGTGCTCTCATCAGGCGCCCGCGTCGGTCAAGCCTATGCAGCATCCGCACGGTGATGCGGACTGGCGGGAGCGCGCAGCCTCCCGCCGCGTCGCTTACTTCGTCGCAGTCCCCGTCCCCCCACTCCCCCCCGTCCCACCCGTCGACCCGCTACTGCCACTCCCAATCGGCGCCGCCGCCCCGGCCGCCTGCGCAGCCGAAGCCAACGAAGCCGCCGGTTGCCCATTACTCGTAATCGCGCCAGCCGTCAGCAACGTATCGAGATCGGCATCCGCCCCCGGAGCGCCCGGCGTAAACGAAACCGTCAAGAACGACGAGGAAGAAAGCGTGATCCCATACGTGTCTTTGATCAGCTTCACAACCGCCGCCTGAGCATTCGCAATCACCGTGCTATTCGACAGCGCGCTCTGATACGACGGATTAGAAGTAATCCCGGCGAGCAACCCGCTAACCGTCGTGCCCAATTGCCCCGCAAGGTAGTCCAGCAGCAATTCGGTAAGCGGCGTCACGTTGTACGTACCCGCACCGGCCGCAAACGAATGGATCGTGACCGCACCACCTGTCGCCGTAATCGTGCAAGGACCATCAAACGCAAACGTCGCCGTATAAGCACCGTTGGCATTAGCCGTAGCGCTACCCGACCCGTTCTTGCAAGTCAGCGTGATGCTCGCGTTAGCCAGTGCCGCGCCAACAGCGGCCGTACCGCCCACCGTTCCGACCGGCGAGCCGCCGCTGCTGGTTCCACCACCGCATGCAACCAGCGCACTGGTCGCAAGCACTATCGATCCGAACTGCAGCGTGCGCAGCGTGGCGCCATTTAGAAGCTTCATCGCCTATCTCCAAAGAAAGTCATTCACAATTGACCGGCGCCAACGCCAGTCCGTCGCTTACACCCTGCAAACCGTTTCCGCAGACGCCGTGTGAAAGCGCCGCGCCCGTCGTTACAGCAGGCACACTCACTTGCGGCTTCGGCTTCTTTTCGTCACTACCAGGCCGCCCGTAGCGCAGATACGCATCACGCATCCGGTAGAGCTGTGTCGAGAAGTACTCACCGCTAAAGCGGCCCTGATTCAGCAAGTACTGCTGCGTGCTATACGGAAAGGTCATGTTCTCTGCCGCATTGGCCGACAGATAATTCGTCGATCCCACCCGCGTGCGGAAATCAAGCCCGAACTCTTCAGAGCCATAAACCTGGCTGATCCCCGGCTTCATCCCCTGACGCAACGTCAGAGGGAAGCTGATTGCAGCACCCACAAACGTGCCCTGCCCGCTATGCTCGCCATGCACGCTCACCGATACGTCGTCGAACCAGCGCGTCAGCGTCGCGACCGGCCCCTTGTCTCCACCCACAAAGCGCGCCACGCCCGCTTCGATCCACAACTTCCAGGACGGCTGCACCCAGCGGTAAGTCAGCTCGGCATTCTTCTCACTCGGCAATTCGTCATGCCCCGGCTCATGGTGCAAATAGGCAAGCCGCAAACGAATCAGATCGGGACGGCCCGGCACGAACACCGTTGTTTCGTTTTGCACGCCGACATACGAGTAATCAAACTTGCCGACTGATGCCACGTTGAACACTTGCGGCACGATCCAGAAGCTTTGTGCCAATGCGACCGCATTCAGACCGCCGCGCAAGCGGTAATTGCTGAACACGCGGCCTTCGTCCATGTTCTTGGTGTTGTAGATCGGTGCGATATAACTGGCGTACAACTCCGCGCCGCGCCACAACGGCACGAATCCTTCAATGTTGGCGCCGAGAGAAATGTCGAAGTTGCCGTACTCGGTGCCGTACAGGTAACTGACGATCGGTTCGATCTGAATACGCGTCAGCCCATGCGTGTGCTCGTTGCCATGCCATGCGATCGAATCCGCGTCATATGTCGGACGCGTGCGCATCGTCAGCGACGCGCTTGCGGCCGTCGGCGCACCACCCGCAACGAACTGCGCAAACGCATCGCGATCGACAATGACTTCGCCCAACGGCTCATTGGCCTTCTTGATCACCACATGAATCTTGTCCGTGCCGTGCGGCGCATTCACACTCGCCACACCAAGCACAATGCCGAGCGCGTCGGCTTCGTTCTGGTTGTATCGGTGGTTCTCGTACTCAACCACCAGATCGCGACCACTCATCCCGACACGCACACGCTCGAGACCGGCGGCAAAGAGTCGCGCGGCGATTTCGTCGAGCGCGGAGGTGTCCAGCGCTTCCAGAATGGCGGGAGACTGCGCATCCGCCGATTTGGCCGCCGTCACATCACTTAGCATCACAGACGCATACGACTGCAGCGGCGGCACATACGTGATCGGCGCTGCGGCCAGCGGGTTGTTGTTAGCGGTAGCGGCACGCAGGTCCACCGGTTGCAGGCTGGCGAGGCGGATCGGACCGTCATCGTCGGCGTCCGCAGTCTGCGTGACCGGCACTTGCGGGCCTGCACACAAACCGTCCGCACAACGTGCACTGCTAAAGCGTTTTCCCAGCGGAATCTGAATGCCTACCGAGAACGACGTGCGCGGCGACACGCCATCCGTCGAGCGAATCGAGCGCATGAACGTGCCAATCACGTTCGCATCAGCTAGCCAGCTAATCCGCGGAGACTGATAGCGCACGCCGGCATAAGGCGTCTTCGAATCGTCTTCTGCGAGCAGCGACAAACCCGTGTTCCACAGCGAGACCTGCGCGCCGCCGAACAAACCATCGAGGCGATCACCCTGGCCATAACCGGCGGTCAACGTCACCGGTCCAAATGCTTGCGACACCACGCCGTATTTCGAACGGAAGAAATGCGTCTGCCCGCCAATGTCGCTAATGCCGAACGCGATGCTCGGTTGATACTTAAAGAACTTCGGTACTTCGAGCTTGACGTCACCCATCAGGTGACGAAACAGGAAGTGATCAGCGTTGCTGAATGGCGCGTGGACATCAGCCGGGTAATTGGCGAGTCCACCCGACAACTCCACATAAGGCAGCAACCCCACCGCGCCCCAATACATTTGCGAGCCCGTCGCCTGCTTCCCATAGCGCGGATCGATGTAGTTGTTGTACTGCGCCTCCACCGTCCCTTCCGGCAGTGCAAACGCGTACGGAATCACCAAACCGCCCGCCTGCCCGAGCGCATTGAGCGCTGGATCAGCCGCGTGCGCCGAAGCGGAAAACGCCAAGGCTGCAGCAAGCGTCAGCGCGTTCGGCGCCGATCGGGGTTGTTGTCCGCGTAATTTCATGGCCATGTATTTTTTTATTGTGTGCAGGTGTCAGTACGCGTTGCTATGAACCAGACCCTTCGCTATCGTCGCCGCGACAATCCGCATGTCGAGCCCGAACGACCAATTGCGCAGGTAATACAGATCGTGTTCGACGCGTCCTTGCATCTTCTCGATCTGGTCTGTCTCTCCTCTGAATCCGTTGATCTGTGCCCATCCTGTGATCCCCGGCTTTATCCGGTACCGATGGATGTAGCCGTTCACCACTTTCTGATAGAGCTCATCGTGTTCAATCGCATGAGGCCGCGGCCCCACTACCGACATATCGCCCCGCAGTACATTGAAGAATTGCGGCAATTCATCCAGGCTAGTACGCCTGAGAAACGCACCCACTCGCGTAATACGCGGATCCCCTCGCGTGGCCTGTTTCACCACACCCGTTTCCACGGCGTGAGTACGCATCGAACGAAACTTGTAGATCTTGAAGATGCGGCCATCCGCACCCTTGCGTTTCTGAGTGAAGAACACTGGTCCACGCGAAGAAAACTTGACGGCTATCGCAATCGCGATCAGCACCGGGGCAAGCGCAACCAGCGCGCAAGCCGCAAACGCACGATCGAAAATCTCTTTCTTCACCAAAGCGCGAGCCGGCACCGGTGACGCAACCAGGTTGATCGCAGGCATCCCGATCAAATCGATCATGCCGCTATCGAACAGCGCAACGCTGCGCATATCAGGTACAAAGCGCACATTCACGAGGTCGTCGCGAAACTCGGCCACAAAGCGCGACAACGTGCGCTCTTCAGAAAGCGGCAACGCAAGCCACAACTCCTGCACGTCGTGAGATCTCACGTAGGCGGCGAACTTGACGATGTCGTCGTACACAGGCACGCCTGACCCTATCGTTCCCATCACCGGCCGCACATCAAAGGCCGCCACTGCGCGAAAGCCACTAGTCGTCGAGCCTTCGATATTGCGCACGACCTGGTGGCAATGCGACCCGCATCCCACCACCGCAACCCGGCGAAGATTCATCCCTGCGTGCCGGACGCGAGCGAGCACCGCGTGCACAGCCAGACGCGATGCAATCAGCGCGCCGCCCGTCATTGCCATCCAGTAGGCAAACCAGAGACGCGAGATGAAATCCGTGCGATGCAGCGAGAACATCAGCGCGAGACCACAGCCTTGAACCACGAACCACGCGAGCGATACCTGACCGGCCATGCGCAGCATCGCCCGCCCACGCCATGAGCCGTACACGCCGAATGCAGGGAACAGAACCAGCGTAAAAGCCGCGGCAAACGCAACGAAGGCGGTATCGATACGGCTTTGCGTGAGCTCTTCGAATCGCACCTGCGAAGCGGCCACCGCCCCGAGGACGACGAGCATCACATCGAGCAAGCGCGCGATCAGGCTTTGCAGCCCCGGTATCGTTCTTCTTTGCTGCGCAAAATTCGCCGTATCCATTCTTATCCCCCGCGCTGGTCTCTCGCGCCAAACGTTCTTGTCGAGCTGCTCAACTTGTGTTCGCTTCAACAGCTCATGTCTCTCGTACTTCCACAACCACGCTCTTCGCGACAACAACACCGCCCCGGCACGCGAAGAAGCGCGCAATGCAACACAACCTGGATTTCATCCATCCAGCGCGAAGCAAAACGACTGGACGTTCCTGGAACAACGATGGGGGATTGACTACAAGCCGCTCGCACCCGACCGACCTGGGTACTCAGGCAAAACGCCGCCACGACGAATCCGAACAAAAGATCACACCGCTTGTGCGTTGAGGAGACTGACCTGATAACCCCCGACCAGGCCAATCGTTGATTCGAACTTCACCAACACGTACTGCTTGTCTTGTCTGTGTTGTGCACCGCGCAACCTTTAAAG
Source organism: Paraburkholderia nemoris (assembly GCF_905221015.1). NCBI lineage: Bacteria > Pseudomonadati > Pseudomonadota > Betaproteobacteria > Burkholderiales > Burkholderiaceae > Paraburkholderia > Paraburkholderia nemoris. Next base: position 237,461 of record NZ_CAJNBO010000010.1, read on the forward strand.
CAGCAAGCATGCCAATCGTTAGATTTTCTTCACAATTGATCGGAGCGCATCGGGCAAACCCTTGTTAGATATAAGTTTTTATCCCAGCCGACCTCTCAGGAAGTCAGCGAAAAAAGACGCGAAATCGTGTGCGGTAACGCGCCCGTTACGTAACACCGCCCGTAACGGTCTCGATCGATCGAGGAACGTCAGTGAGACGTTGCGAGGTGCGGTAAATGTCTGAGGAAAAGCGGGTAGAGAAGGGTTTTTGTGCAGCGCGAGCAGCGCTCCAGATGTAAGTCGAACCGCCTCGACGGTTGATTCATCAGACCAACCCGAGTCGATACGGACGCGAGTAAGCAACGATCGTTTTAAACAATTCGCTGCAGAACTTCTGCCTTGGGCACATGGCTTGCTGGACCCCAAGGAATCGATACGGCCTTTTCGCAAGCTCGCCTAAACCGCGTGCTCCATGGCTGTCCTGACAGGCGGGTCCTGTGAACCTAAGCGGAGGTTATTAATATGTTGGGAACTATTCTTCTGATTGTGCTGATCCTTATCCTCATCGGTGCGTTCCCGACGTGGCCGCATAGCCGTTCATGGGGTTACGCACCGACCGGCGGGATTGGCATCGTGTTGATCGTCGTGATCGTGTTGCTTGTCGCCGGCGTGATATAGCCGAATTGAGGTAACGAAGTCAGCAGTAAAAGCAAACCGGCCGCCGGATATCGATGCAATTCGTTGCACGGGTATCCGGCGGCCTTCCTATGTCAATTGTCGATACGCGTTCGCGTTGCGTTGTTACGCCGGAGCATGCAATGGAAAAGCTACCCGGTATAGCCGTTCAGCAGTTGTTCGAACAGATCGGCATCCCCCATCTGACCGCCCTTGAGCATGATCTCCATGCCGTCGAGTTCGCTCCTGTCGGCATGCAGCCGGCACACCGTGACACCTGCCGACAAGGGCGCGAGATACGACAATCCCCATGCGTCGAGTGCGCGGATGGCGATGCTCGACGTATCTCCGCCGGCAATCCCGACGCGTTGCAATTTCACCTTGCCGAGTACCGCTTGCAGCAGCACGGCACACGCGTGGGGAAGTTGCGGCAACGCGCTGCGTGTGTCGTCGGCTGCGAGCGCTGCGCGGCGCGTTGTGAAAGCGAGCACACTGCGCCCATCACGCAACGGGCCGACAATCGCTGCGACACGCGCGGCCACATAGTCCGGCGCGGCATCGCCGGTCATTTGCAGCGGGTCCAGTTCCACACGCAGATAAGAATGCGCAGCGGCAATCTGCATTTCGGTCAATGGCGAAAGACTGCCGGCCAACACGAACACGGGCCCGCATGCGCGAGCCAGCGGCGTGGGCGCCGCACTTCGTTCTCCTTGTTCAGCCGCTTCATTGAGTGCACGCACATAAGCCTGCGCCACGCTGCTCGCTCCAACCGCGAGCAATGGCGCTTGCGTCGAGGCATGACAAGTGATCAAGCCGCCAATCATCTGCAAATGAGATTCGTCGAGTACGTCGAATAGCACAGCATCAGGTTTCGATTTGAGCCGGTCATCTAGCTCTGTTTGCAGCGCCGTGTCGCCGCGTGCGTAGCAACGCCAATCGATCGATTGCACATTTTCCAGCCCTTGACGCCGCAGATGGACGCGCAAGTCTGCTTCATTCATCGGCGTGACAGGGTGACGGCTCATTGTCGGGTGACGGTCGATCCTGTAGATCGACTGCCGATGATCGTCCGCACCAGCTGCCGCAAACAATTCACCGAACACGCAATAGCGACGCAGATTCGGTTGACCGCCAACCACCGCGACCAACGGACTCGCGCAGTACTCTTTCAACGTACGAATCGCCACGCCGATGCTGCCGCTCTGCGGCGCGCTATCGAAGGTCGAGCACACTTTGTAGTGCATCACGCGCACGCCAAGCGTAGCGAACGCGGCCCCCACGCGCGCAAGCTCCGGCTGCTGCTCGTGCGGCGGCATAGTCCGCGCCGCACCTGCAATGCCGATTGCGTCAAGTCGGCCTAACATGGAAAGACGCGCGGCATCCGGCGGGACGAACAACAGAATGGTGCGCAACCCGGCGCGGGCGAGATGAGCAAGCGTGTCGGTCGCGCCCGTAAAGTCGTCGCCGTAGAAGCCATAGGCAGGGCCACCGCCGCTGATGTCACTCATACCGCTCGCCTCTCGTGTCTCGCTCAAGTACGGCTACCGAAGAATTCCAATGCTCGCCGCAGTTCCGGCGAGTGTTCGGCGTAAGTCTCCAGCGGCGTACGCGCCCGCACCGCGTCCCATGCCTGTTGAACACTCATGACACCAGCCGCGGGACCGTCCGGATGCGCGAGAATGCCACCGCCCGACATGAACAATAAATCAGTGGAACGCACGGCATCGAACGTCGCCGGCACGGTGCCCGCCCATTGTCCCGACGAAAACGCAGGCAGCACGATATCGTCACGATCCGGCGCGAGCGGCGTGGCGCAATCGCGCGCGGACTCGATCACTTCAGTGTCGCTCTGCGCGAATTTGCCGGCGAGACCATGCACGTGCATATGGTCGACACCGGTCAAACGCCAGAGCGTCTGATACGCCTGAAACGACATGCCAAGTGCCGGATCGCGCGACATCATGCCGTAGCCGTTGCGATGCGCGTGTAGCACGAGCGGCGTTGCCCGGCGCAATGTCTGGATCGCGGAAAAGCCGCACCAGTTGATGCTCACCATCACGCAACTGCCGCCTTCCTGCTCAACGAGTTCAGCGTGGCGGCGCATGGCGTCGAGGTCATCGGTGATATTGAACGCGACCATGACGGAGCGGCCGCTGCGCTCGCGGTAGTTGCGCACTTCTTTCATCACCGCACGCACGCGCTCGGCGAGCGGAGCATGTGCGGGATTCGCGCACACCTCGTCATCCTTGATGAAGTCGACGCCCGCCTCGCATAACTCGCGGACGAGCGCAGCTGTTTCTCCGGCACTCAAGCCGACGTTCGGCTTGATGATAGTGCCGATAATCGGCCTGCCTGTGACGTGCGTCAGCGCCCGTGTACCCGCTACGCCATGGCGCGGCAGTTCGAAGCGCGCGCGATATGACGCCGGTACGCGCAACGACAACAGCCGCATGCCGGTGACTTCACCGAGGTCATACAGATTGCCGGCGACGGTCGCGGCGAGTGTCGGCAGATTCGCGTCGATGTTGGCCAGCGGAAACGACAGCGTGACGCGCGCGCGCCGCCACGGTCCCGGCGTACCCTGACGCGCGAGCCATGCGCTCCGCAAGCTGGGTTGCGCGGCAGACTCGAGTTCGTCGATGCTCACCACGCTCGCGCGGCTACGCGCGCGCAGCGCGTCGGACTCGTTGGCAACGCGCACAAATGTGCCGCTCGACTGCTCGCCTGCCATCACATCGGCGACGCGCGCGGGATCGAGCGGCGTCTCGATCAGATACTCGGCTTCGACGCAATCGTCGTTAACGGTCTGCCCTTGCAACGTCGCATTCATAGCGCGCCCAGATCGGGAAACCGGCGCACCGGATCACGGCCGTCCCAATCGCGGGAGGCCGCATAGATCATGTCGAACAGTTTGCCTTTCGGCCCGGCGATTTCTGATAACTCGATCACCGTGCCCGGATGATTTTCAGTGTCGAAGTAAACGAAGCGTCCGTTGCGTCCCACCTCGCCACTCATCGCGACCTTGAAGCCCTGCTCCTGCAAACGGGCGAGGTCGGCGTCGAATGTAGTGGTCCAATACGCGTTGTGCTGCAAACCGGTATGGCCCGCGGCAAGAAAGTCGCGATACATGGATGGCGCATCGTTGCGCGTCTGGATCAGCTCGACCTGCAGCGATCCCGAGTTCGCCAGTGCCACCGAGTTGTGCACGTCGTACGATTGCCCGCGATACGTGTAGTTCTCGATTGGCACACGTTCGTTGTAGAACCACGGACCCACGCCAAGTACACGGCTCCAGTAGTCCATCGCGGCCTCGATATCACGCACGACATACCCGGCCTGACGGATCTCGCCAAAGAAACGACTCATGAAACTCTCCCGATGCTGCCAGTTTTAAAAGACGAGCGACGCCCCGGCGCAGCGGAAACGCAGCGCCCGAATGTCGAACCTGTAACGAGACTTAAAAGAGACCTTAGAGAAAACCGATAGAAATCCAGGGAATCGCCGCGACCAGGATCAGGCCGACGATCAAAGCACCCATATAGCCGACAATCGGACGAATGCCCGCATCGGGATTGACCTTGCTGATCGCACACGCCGAGTAGTAGCCGACGCCGAACGGCGGCGAGAACAGACCGACGCCCATCGAGAGAATCACGACGATCGCGTAGTGCACTTCATTGACGCCCGCGAGTCGCGCGATCGGAAATAGCAGCGGTCCGAACAGCACGATGGCGGGGATTCCTTCGAGCACGCTGCCGAGCATCACGAACACGATGATCGACACAGCCAGAAAACCATACGCGCCGCCGGGCATCGAGCCCATCAGGTGCGCGAGATCCTGCGAGAAGCCGGACTGCGTCAGCGCCCATGCCATTGCCGTCGCACAACCGATAATGAACAGGATCGCGCCCGACAAGGTCGCCGCGTCCACCAGCATGCGGCCAAGGCGCGTCCATTCGAACCGCCGGTAGACGAGCAGCCCGATCACCATCGAATACGCAATGCCGATGGTCGATACTTCAGTCGCTGTCGCCACGCCTTCAACCACCGCCATTCTGATCACGAACGGCAAGGCCAGCGCGGGCAGCGACACGACGAATAGATGCCCGATCTGCCGCTTGTTGAGACGCTGCACGCCGCTCAGGTCCTCCTTGCGGTAGCGCCACCACACCACCACGCACAGAATCAACGCCAGTACTGCGCCCGGAAGCATCCCTGCGGTGAAGAGCGCGGAGATCGACAGGCCGGTCACCGAACCGATCGTAATCAACACAATGCTCGGCGGGATCGTTTCGCTTTGCGCGCCGGTTGTCGCGAGCAGCGCGACCAGATCACCTTCTGAGGCACCGCGTTTTTTCATTTCCGGGAACAGCACCGGCGCGATCGCCGCCATGTCCGCGACTTTCGAACCGGAGATGCCCGACACCAGATACATCGCCCCAATCAGCACGAATGACAAACCGCCATGCACGTGGCCGACGAGACTCGCGAGAAACTCGATCATCGCGCGCGCCATGCCGGTCATTTCGATCAGCAAGCCGAGGAACACGAACAACGGGACTGCCAGCAACACGAGATGAGACATCCCCTCATCCATGCGACCGACTACAACCTCGAGCGGCGTGAAGGTCGAGAGCCCGAGATAGCCGAATGTGGCGAGCGCGAAAGAAAAACCGATGGGTACGCCTGAAAAAATGCCGACCGCGACCACGCCGACGAAGAAGATCACCAGATTGGCCTTGCCGAGTGTCTGGAACCACGGGCCGCCGAACACAACCACTACGCCTAAGAGTGCGGCAATCATTAGCACGATCAGCACGTCTCGCATGCGACTCACCTGCGCGAGACGAATCAAGCCGACGATCAGCATGAGTACGGCACCGATCGGCAACGCGAGCGCGCGCCATGCATTGCTGATCTCCAGAGCGGGGGTGACGATCGCAGCCTCGCCGGACGCGTAGTCGTATGCGGGTCCGATCAACAGCGCGAGCAATGCGATCGATGCAGCGATCGCCAGCGTATCGACGAATGCGCGCCGCTCCGGTGAAAGGCGGCTGACAAAAGCTGTCATCCGCATGTGCTCGCCGCGTCGCAATGCGAGTACGGCGCCGAGCATGGCGAGCCAAAGGAACAGAATCCCGGCGAGTTCGTCCGACCACACCAGCGGCTGGTGCAGCGCATAGCGGCAGATCACGCCCGCCAGCATCACGACAATCTCCACCGCCAGCAGCGCCGCAGCGCAGACTTCGACGAGCGCAATCAGGCCGCGATCGAAGCCGCTCAGCCAGCGACGCGGCAGGCTCGCTGCGTGCAACGCGACGGCCGCCTCAGCAGGATTCAATGCGTGATTCGCCATACGGATGCCTCCTCGCGGCTGCTCGCCGCGTTTCGTCTCATGCTCGCCGATGTGCCGCACGGTCGGGGTTCAGGGCCCACGGCGTACCGTTAAGCCAGCTTGCCGACCGACTGTTCGAGCAGGTCCCACGCCTGCGTGCCGAACTTAGCCTTCCATTCGGCGTAGAAACCCGCTTGACGCAGCGCTGCGCGGAAGGAGTCCGGCGTCGGACGGTTGATCGCCAGTCCTTTGCTTTGCAGATCCGCGACAGCGGCGGCGTTGAGCTTACGAACGTCCTCGCGTTGTTTCATCGCGCCCTGATTGAACGCATCGCTAGCGATGCCTTGCAAGTCCTTCGGCAAGCGTTGCCACGCGCGCTGGTTCAACACGAACCAGTAGCCATCCCACATGTGGTTGGTGAGCGAACAGTACTTCTGCACTTCGTAGAGCTTCGCGACCTGTACGATCGGCAGCGGGTTTTCCTGAGCATCGACGATATGCGTTTGCAGCGACGAATAGACTTCGCTGAATTGCAGGCTGGTCGGTGCCGCGCCGAGGCCCTTGAACATGTCGATGCTAAGCGGGCTGACCGGCACGCGAATCTTCAGACCACGCATGTTTTGCGCGCTGGTAATCGGGCCGTTGCTGGTCGTAGTCTGCCGAAAACCGTTGTCCCACATCTTCTCGAACGACTCGAGCCCGGCCTTCTGCATCGCAGCTCGCACGTACGCGCCGAGCTTGCCGTCCATCGCACTCCACACCTGGTTGTAGTCGCTGAAGGCGAAGCCGACTGCATTGATCGCCACCGATGGTGCGAGCGTCGAAACCACGAGCGCCGACGGCGTGAACATCTCGATGCCGCCGCTGCGCACTTGCGCAAGCATGTCGGTATCGCCGCCAAGCTGGTTGTTCGGGAATATCCGGATCTCCATGCGCCCCTTCGACGCCTCTTTGATCTGATTGGCCGCTTCCTGCGAGCGCACGTTCAGCGGATGCGTGAGCGGCAAATTGTTGCCGTACTTGAACACGAATTCCGGGCCGGACGCTGCGCGCACGATCGCCGGAAAGCCCAACGCGCCGGCAATGGGCACGGCGGCAGCGGCACGCAGCAACGTGCGTCTCGCGAGGTTGGTCATTTGGGTGTCTCCTTGCTTATAATTGATGTGACTGTTCAATCCATCAAAAACCATCAACACCCACTGACACCGGCTTGATTTCCGGTCACTGCGTATCAGTCGTCGTGCGATAGGTGCAAGACTAGGCTTGCGTGACAACCGCTGTCAAACCGCGAACCTGATGGTTTTTGATGGACTTCCACTCTGCGAAGGACGGCTATGTCCGAACCGCTTCTCCTCACCGGCGCTGCACGGGCGCGTATTCCCGACATTGCGCGCGCCGCCGGCGTCTCGACCGCCACGGTGGATCGCGTACTCAATGGCCGCGAAGGTGTGCGCGCCGTCACCGCGCAACGTGTCCTTCAAGCGGCGGCGCAACTCGGCTATCTGCTGACGCCGGAAGCGCCCGCAGCATCTGCTTCAAGACCAATGCGCATTGCGTTTCTTCTACCTGCCGGCACCAATCGCTATTTGCACATGCTCGGCGACTACATCGACTTCGCGCACGATCAGTGGAACGCGCTGGACATGAAATGCCGCGTCCATTACGTCGAGAGTTTCAACCCGCAAGAACTCGCCGACCGTCTACTGCATTACGGACAACGTTCGGACGGCGTGGTGTTCATGGCGCTCGAGCATCCCGTCGTGCGGGATGCAGTGAATACGCTGGCCGATCAGGGCGTGCCGGCGATTACGCTGATTTCCGATTTGTCGAATGCGCGGCGGCTGGCGTATGTGGGCATCGACAATCGTTCAGCCGGGCGCACAGCCGCGCTGCTGCTGGGGCGCTTCATGGGGCCGCGGCCGAGTGGGAAGATTGCGATGCTGGCGGGCAGCCTAAACTATCGTGGGCATGAGGAACGTGAGATCGGTTTTCTGCACCTGGTCGAGTCGACGTTTCCTTTGGTCAAGGTAATAGGCCTACGCGAAGGGCACGACGACAGCGAACGGAATTACATTCAGACGCGCAAGTTGTTGGAACAGCATCCCGATCTCGCGGGAATTTACAACAGTGGCGGCGGATCGGACGGCGTCGCGCGCGCGATTGTAGAAACGCGTTCCGAACAGAAGATCCTGTTTATCGGGCACGGATTGACGCCTGACACGAGAGCACTGCTGATCGACGGGACGATGGATGCGTTGATCACACAAACACCGCAGGCAATGGTGGGGAATTGTTTGCGGATTTTCCGCAACGTGCGTGAGAAGCGCGATGCGCTGAGTGACGTTAAGCCGGTGCAGTTCAGTATTGTGCTGAGGGAGAATTTGCCTTGATTCGTGGGGAATTTTGGCCTCTTTCGCAGGCCCGTGTCGGCAGGCGAATCCAGTCAGGCACGCCGGATGCTGAGTCACCATCGTATTCAAACGTTGATACGAAAGGAGATCACATCATGCCTTACCTTCTTGGCTGGCTTCTTGGCGTCCCGCTGATCGTGCTGGTTATCCTGTACCTCATTTTCCACTAACCCTCTGCAACAGACGCAGTTCACCTGAAGGTCATTCCGCGCGGCCCTGCCTATCCCGGCGGCCGCGCGCCCCGAGATCTTCGAACCCCTCGGTGTCACCCTCCTTCCGTCTGCGCAAAGTCACGCGTCGGCGCCTCTGCCTTTTCGCTTGCGCTGTACAAAACGGTGCGTAAAACTAGGCCTATTAGCCCGCGCAAAAATAGCCCGCGCAAAAATGCCATATCTGCACACGCACGCACAAACTGCGTACGAGCATGGAGGGACCGATGGCACACGACGAATACACGTTGTCACACCAGGACGTGGTGAAGGCAGTGATCATTCATCAGAACATTCATGAGGGCTTCTGGACGCTGAACATCAATTTCAACGTCGCCGCCACTCACGGTCCGCTCGTGCCGGACCCTTGCCTCGCGGTAACGATCAAGGGCATCGGCATCATGCGGGCCTCGCCTACCGATCCACTCGCCGTCGACGCCGCCCTCATCAATCCGCCGGTGCCTGAACCTGTTGTGAGCGCCGTGCATATAGCGGCCGCCGTCAATGGCGCGCATGAAGGCGGCATGCAATTCTGTCGCGACGTGTATCGCAATGTCGCGGTACAAAGCGCGACCAGAGCGCCGACCAAGACGAGCTGAAGAGCAGGAGAAGTTGTTGATTCGCGGGCGTTGCGTACAGCAGCCGCCGCGCTCGAAGAGCGTTCAAGGAACGTGTACGGACAGTCGGTGCCGGCAAACATTCGGTTAAGAAAATGCGTCCATGCCCGGCGAGCGCGTCTTCCGGCGCGGGTAACACCGGAATACGCCTGCGATGCTGTCTTCCTGTGAAGGCAGCGAGACACCGGATGGCAGCTTGTGGCCGCGCGAAACCGCAGGCCCCGAGGCCAGCGGCCCGGACGGTTGTCCCGGGCATGAATGCACCCTCAAAATATACCCGGACGCAGGCTGGATATGCTTCCTAAAGCGATGTGCCAGCCCACCGGCGCCAGGACAATCTTCCGCAAAAATGGCATTTTCCTGAACACAATTCCGAGAATGATTAGAACTTGTGACGGATGCCCGTGACGGCAATAAATTGCGTGTGACTGCTCGACGGGCCGGATGCCCCCTCGATCTGCGCAACCGCGTTCGTGGCGCGTTGATACAGCAGATCGATGTAGACGTCAGTCGATTTGGAGAGGAAGTATTGAAGCCCTGCCGTCGTCTGCCAGTAGTGCCACGAGTCCACCTTCCCGTTCGTCGACACATTCGTATAGGTCTCGCCAAGCGCTGCATGCACGGTGGGTGTGATGCGGTAGCGCAAGCTCGCTTCAGCGTTCTGGTAGGTCTGGTACTGGCTCGCGGGCGTCAGTTCGAAGCGCGTGTTCGTGTACATCAACCCGACACTTGCATTGCCGATGTCATACAGTCCGCCCGCGCCGTAAATGCGCTGTTTGCTGATGCCCTTGAGAAACGTGAAGTAGTTATCGGACGGAATCGCGCCGGTTGTGTCGGTGGCCGGATGATCCAGCATCACGTAGGCCGCGCCCAGATGCCACGGACCATTCGCGTAGGTCGCGCCAACGCTGTATGAACGGTTCGTAGCAAAGTTGCCCGCATTGCCCGACAGCGCATACATCGTGTTGATCTGCAGACCGTAGAAGATCGGCGTCACGTATTTGATCGAGTTGTCGGTGCGAAACGTGTTGTTGATATCGTCGACATCGAACGGATGCGTGCCGTACTGCACGGTATCGGTGGCAACTTGCAGCGGCTCCAGCGAATCCTGCGACGCGTTGTACTGACGGCCGAACGTCAACGTGCCATAGCGATCGCTCGACAAACCGACCCATGCCTGTCGTCCAAAGATGCGCCCATTCGCGCTGGCCGTGCCATTCATCACATTGAAGCCGTTCTCGAGCCGGAATACGGCATGATTGCCGCCGCCCAGGTCTTCGCTGCCGAGCAGACCCCAACGCGACCCCTGTTCGTTGCCGGACGTCGCCTGATAATTCGACTTGCCGCCCTGATTGCTGGTGTAGGCGAAACCACCGTCGACGATACCGTACAGCGTGACGCTCGACTGTGCGTGTGCCGCGCCAGCCGATAGGCCGATGCCGCCGAGAGCGAGCAGCGTCGCCGGAAGTGTCTGTTTGCGCATGGTGCTTTTTTCCTCTTGGAGTGGGACTTGCTGTTGAAAATCGGCGTGCAACGAACGGAAAGCTGTCGTGCTGTTTCGGGTCGCTTTGGGGTGTCCGCAAAAATTTCGGGCAAAAAGGGGCCCCGGACGTCGCGCTGAACGCGACGCCTCAATGACCGGCAATGGAGTGATGCGGAGGTGCAGCTAGCCTCTTCTGGCTAGCGTTGCGGCTACCCGCCGGAGTTCGGCGGCATTGCTTCGAGCGAAGCCGCCGGGACAAGCGGCAGCACGACATGCGACGCCTGTCCGGCGCCGAAATGCACATGGTTCACCGCGATGCGTGGCGCGCGAGCCAGCGCGGGCGCCTCGCCGCTATTCGGGTTGACGTCGAAGTGCGGGAAATTGCTGCTCGAAACATCGAGACGGATGCGGTGGCCGCGTCTGAACAGATTCGCCGTGGCGAACGGCTCGATTTCGATCGCGTAAACGCGGCCCTTTTCGAGCATGCGCGGCTCGGTCCACGATTCGTGAAAGCGGCAACGAAAAATGCCGTCGGTTAGGTTCATCGCGTAGCCATGCGGGTAATCTGCATTGGGCGGATACACGTCGATCAGCTTCGCGGTGAAATCGGTATCGGGCGCGTCGGACGAAATCCAGAGCTTCACGATAATCGGTCCGACCACGGCGACGTCTTCTTCGAGCGCCTCCGTCTGGAACACGAGAACGTCGGAGCGAGCCGAGAGCGGCATGCCCGCGTACCGCGTGCCGAAGAAGCGCGGGTCTTCGCGCTGATCGAACGCGCCGCCCTCGAAAACCGGCGCGCCCGAGGTCAGCGCGCCGCCGATCGTCGGCACAGGATTCGACGGATCGAACGCATACGAAGTTGCAGCGGGCTCGCTATGCAATGCGTCGTCCGACGCTGAGAGCGAGCCGTTCGCGCTCAGATAAAACGGCGTGAAGCGCGTGCCGGGCAGCGGCCATTGCGATGAGCTAACCCAGCGTCCGCCATGCTCCATGCGGCCCTGTGGATTGCGCACCCCGCTACCGCCACCCATCACGAAGATGCGGGCGACAGCATCGGCGGATTCATGCGACACCTCGTGCGGTTTCAGCCAGCGGTCGAACCAGTCGGCGCGGAACGCCAGCCAGTCTTTCGCAATCTGGCCTTCAATCACCGCGTCCGGCCCGAACTCAACGTCGCCGCTGTATGACAGGTTGCGGTCACCATGCAGCCACGGGCCCATGATCAGATAGGCAGGAGCACCCGGAGTGCCGGAGAGCGCGGCGAAGTTATCCAGCGTGCTGCGCACATACGCGTCGTACCAGCTCGACATCAGCACCGTGGGCACGCGCGTCATGGTGTCGTAGTAGCCCTCAGCATAGATGCCGGGCTGTTTCCAGTATTCGTCGAATACGTCACGCGTCCATTGCTCGAACAGATAGCTCTCGTATTCCGGCACTGTCGCGAGCGGCGAGTGACCGGGCCGCCACGGCATCCGTGCAAACCATTGGCGCAGATCGCTTGCGTCCAGCGCCGCCGCGACTAGCGGATTCTCAGCGGCCGCGGCACTGTTCTTCGCGCGGTTGAACGCCCACGTTGCCTGCTTCAGTTCGAAGGCGCCACCCTGGCGGATGCCGCAGCGATACCCGTTGGCGAAGCCGCCCGAGTCGAGCACCATGCACGTGAGCCCCGGCGGATTCAGACAGGCCGCCGCGAGCTGCGTGTGGGCCGCATACGAGAGTCCCATCGTGCCGACCTTGCCGTTCGACCACGGCTGTTGCGTGATCCATTCGATCGTGTCGAAGCCGTCCGGTCCTTCGGCGACATATTTTGTGAACGTGCCCTCGGAGTTGTAGCGCCCGCGGCAGTCCTGCAGCACGACAGCGTAGCCGCGCGCAGAGAAATAACGCGCCACGTCGGCGCGATTCGCGGGCGGCTGGCCGTGATGGATTTCCGAGCGCGAGATATCGGATTTTCCATACGGCGTGCGTTCGAGAATCACGGGCAGCGGCGCATCGGTGCCGGCGCGGTAGCCAGCGGGAAAGTACACATCGGTGGCGAGGCGCACGCCATCACGCATTGGCACCATCGCGTCACAAAGCGGGTTGAACGTCGAATCAGCGGAAAGCACTCCGCTACGGAAAGAAGCATCAGTCATGGTTGAGTCTCGATGAAGAGCAGCGAGGTGCGTTCAGATTTGTTCGGATGGAAGATCACGCCCTTGCGTGCCGCCCAGTAGTCCACCGGGAAATAGAGCGGCACGATGCCGTAGTCGCCGAATCCCGCGCGCGCCGCCTGTTGAAGCAACTGGTTGCGGCGCGCCGGATCGAAGCTTGCCGCGGCTTCGCGCAACAGCCGGTCGAGCGTCGGGTTCGAATAGCGCGTGCGGTTGAAGGCGCCCGTGCCGCTCTCGCGTGAATAGCTTTCGAGCACGTTGGTCAGCGCAATCGCGGAATCGCTCGTCGTATTGCCGAAACTGAAGATGAAGGCGCTGTAGCTGCGCCGTGCGGCCGCGCCTGCATACACGTTGTAGGGCTGCGTGACGACGTCGTTCACAGCGATGCCGCCGCGCGCAAGCATCTGGCCGAGCGCCTGACCGAGGTCGCCGTCGCTCGCGAAGCGGTCGTTCGACGAATGGATCGTCAGCCGGAAACCGTCCGGATAGCCGGCGGCAGCCAGCAGGCGCCGCGCGCCGACGGGGTCGTACCGATCCGGTTGAAGCTGCGGGTCGTAGCCGCCCATGCCGGGCGGCACGATCTGCGCGGCCGGTAGTCCGGCGCCGTTGAGCAGATGCTGGGTAATCGCATCGCGGTCGATCATCTTCGAGATGGCTTCGCGCACGCGCACGTCGCGCAGTGGATTGCGCGCGATCGTCGAGCCGTCCGCAGCGGCGACAAACGGCGAAGCGTCGCGCGACGAATCAAGTGCGAGATAGATGAGTCGTGCGGACGGACCGGAAAACAGCGTCACGTTGGGTTCGCGGCGCAGGCGGCCGATCGTGACAGGCGGTACGTTGTCGATCAGATCAACCGAGCCGGAGAGCAACGCCGACAGCCGTGCGGCGTCGTTCGACACGAAGCGAATGGTGCAGGTGTCGAAAATGGGCCGCTTGCCCCAGTAATGTTCGTTGCGCACGAGTTCAAGACGGTCGCCCGGAATCCAGCGCGCAAGGCGATACGGACCGGTGCCGACCGCGACGGCGGGCAGGCGGTAGTCGTTGCTCGCGTGCCCCGCCGTCGCATGCTGCGAGATGATATAAACGAGCCCGATCTGTTCGACGAAGGCGGGTGACGGCGTCTTCGTCACAATGCGCAGCGTTAGCGGGTCGACGACCTCGATGCGCTCGATGTTCGCGACCGCGCCCGAATACGGCGCGGGGCTGTTCGGCACGGACCGCGCACGGCGCAACGAGTACGCGACGTCGTCGGCAGTCATCGGCGAGTTGTCCGAGAAGCGCACGTTCGGGCGCAAATGGAATTCCCATGTCAGCGGATCGACCGCACGCCATGACACCGCAAGACCTGGCCGGACCTGCAGGTTGTCGTCCTGTTCGATCAGCCGCTCGAACATGTTCTCGGCGGTCTGCATGTTGTTCTGCGTACGTGAGAACAGCGGATCGAGTGATTGCGGCTCGGAGGCGAGCGCCATCGTCAGCGAGCGCGCCTGCGCGTTGATGGCCGCGCCGGCAAAGCTCAATCCGCACGCGAGGAGTCCGACTGCCGCCGTGCATTTGAGGCCGCGTCGGCGCATGGATGAAATCACCGCCGTCATTGCACCTCCACCAGATGACACGCGACCTGATGAGCGAGGCCGCTTGGGTGCAACAGGGGGCGCTCGGTGCGGCAACGCTGCGTTGCATGGGGACAGCGCGGATGGAAATGGCAGCCGTCAGGCGGCGCAAGCGGCGACGGAATTTCGCCTTGAATCGATTCGAACTGCCGTTTGCGGTTCGACAGGCGCGGCACCTGCGCAAGGAGCGCAATCGTGTAGGGATGCTGCGGATTGGCAAACAGCTCGACAGTCGGCGCGGTTTCGACGATACGGCCCAGATACATGATGGCGACGCGATCGCTGATGTGCTCGACCACGCCGAGATCGTGGCTGATGAACAGATAGGTGAGACCGAGATCGCGGCGCAGTTGCATGAAGAGATTGATGATCTGCGCCTGGATCGACACATCGAGCGCCGCGATCGATTCGTCGCAGATCAGGAAGTCCGGCTTGACCGCCAGCGCTCGGCCGATACCGACGCGCTGACGCTGGCCGCCGGAAAATTGATGCGGAAAGCGCGTGCGGAAATCGGGATTCAGGCCAACGCGCTCCATCACGTCGACAACATAGGCATCCAGTTGTTTGCGCTCCACGATTCCGTGCACGAGCGGTGCCTCGCCAATGATGTCGCGCGCCCGTTTGCGGGGATTCAGCGACGACAGCGGGTCCTGGAAAATCATCTGGGTGGCGAGCCGGTGGCGCGGTGCGCGCTGTCCAGCACGAATGCTCGCGTGCTCGCTGCCCGGCGCCGATAGCTCGGCGGTCTTCTCAATGGTGCGGATCGAGCCGCTCGACGGCGCCACGATCCCGGCCAGCATCCGGCCGAGCGTCGATTTCCCACAACCGGATTCGCCGACGAGGCCAACCACTTCGCCGCGATGAACGGTCAGGCTGACATCGTCCACTGCATGGACGACCTGTTCTTCTGCGCGCGCGCCGAGCCAGCCGGCGATCCGCTCCGCGTAGTTCAGGCGGCGAACAAAGCGGCGCGACACGTGATCGACTTCGACCAGCGGCGCCATGACATGGGGTGCGTTCATGCGGGCGCTCCGGAACGTGGGTGGAAGCAACGGTACAGATGTGTGCCGTCGCCGGTGACGGGTGGTTCGGCACTCCGGCACAACGCGGTGGCGTGCGCGCAGCGTGGTGCGAACGCGCAGCCCACCGGTAGCTTGAGTGCGCTCGGCGCGATACCCGGAATCTGTTTGAGCGGTTCGCCGCGCCGGGCCTTTTCGGGCACGGAGTCGATCAGCCCGATCGTGTAGGGATGGCGCGGCCGTTCGAGAATCTCGTCGACACTGCCCGTTTCGACGACCCGGCCGGCGTACATCACGCAAATGCGGTTCGCCAGCCCCGCCACCACCGCGAGATCGTGGCTGACCCACACCATCGCTGTATTCGAGCGGGCGCACAGCTTCTGCATTTCCGCGAGAATCTGCGCCTGGATCGTGACGTCGAGCGCGGTGGTCGGTTCGTCGGCGATGATCAGTTCCGGGTCGTGTAGCAGCGCGATCGCAATCGCCACGCGCTGCCGCATGCCGCCCGACAACTGGTGCGGATAGGCACGCAAGCGTTCATCCGGTGAAGGAATACCGACCGACGCGAGCGCATCGCGCGCCCGTTGCCGCGCCGCGTGTTTCGATACGCGCGTGTGGGCCTGGACCGCCTCGATCATCTGTGTGTCGATACGCAGTACCGGGTTCAGCGTCATCATCGGATCCTGGAAGATCATCGCGATGCGGTTGCCACGCAGCCGGCGCAGCGCTTCAGGCGTGAGCGTCGTCAAGTCTTCGCCTTTGAACAGCACGCGCCCGCCGACGATGCGTCCCGGTGCGTCGATCAAGCCGAGCACGGAGAAGCCCGTAATCGATTTGCCGGAGCCGGATTCACCGACGAGCCCAACGATCTCGCCAGGCGCCACGTCAAAGCTCGCGTCGTCGACGGCTTTCGCGACGCCCGCGCCGGTGAAGAAATGCGTGCGCAAATTCTGCACGGACAAGGTAGGGGTGGACATGCGGAATCCTATTTCTGCAGACGCGGGTTCAATGCTTCGCGCAGACTGTCGCCGACGATATTCATGCTGAACACCAGCACGAGCAGCAACAGGCCGGGGAAAACACTGATCCAGTAAAAGCCCGCGATCAGTTGCTGATAGCCGTTCGCGATCAGCAGACCCAGCGAGGGCTGTGTGACCGGCAGGCCGATGCCGAGAAAGCTCAAGGTCGCTTCGGCTGAAATGGCGGCGGCGATCTGTACGAGGGCAATCACGATGACGGGCGGAAGGCAGTTCGGCAGCAACTGGCTGAACAACGCGCGCCGGTGGCTCAAGCCGAGGCACAGCGCGGCCTCCATATACTCCTTGCGGCGTTCGACGGCGGCGACTGCTCGCACGGTGCGGGCAAAATAGGCCCACTGCACGACTACCAGCGCGAGGATCACCTTGTCGACACCCTGGCCGAGAATCGCGAGCATCATCAGCGCGACGAGAATCGTCGGAAAGCCGAGCATCAGATCGACCGCGCGCATGACGAGCGTATCGACGTGACGGCCAAAGTACGCGGCGACGAGGCCGAGCGTCGTGCCAAGCGTCATCGCGAAGACGCCGCTCAGCAGGCCCACCCCAAGACTGATGCGCAGCCCGTACATCATCGCGGCGAACATGTCGCGCCCAAGCGCATCGCTGCCGAGCAGGTACAGATGACCATTCACACCACGCGCGCCGGGTGGAAGGCGGCCATCGACGATATTGAGCGCGGCGAGATCATACGGATTCTGCGGCGCGATCCACGGCGCAAGCAGCGCGATCGCGACGAGCGCCAGACATATGCAGGTCGCGGCGGCAACGGCCGGCTTGCCGAACAGGCTGCGCAGCACGATGCCCAAGGTCGTATTGCGATCAACCTGCCACGCAGAAAAGCTTGCGCTGCTTCTCATGCCGCCTCCAGCCGCACGCGCGGATCGAGCAGCGAATAGATGATGTCGACGGCGAGGTTGAGTAGCGTGAACATCGCGACCACGATCAGCAGATAGGCAACGATCACCGGACGGTCGAGCTTCGTGATGCTGTCGATGATCAGCTTGCCGACGCCTGGCCACGCGAAGATCGTCTCCGTCACGGTGGCGAATGCGATCAGTGAGCCGAACTCCATGCCGACAACCGTGACGATGGGAATCAGGATGTTCTTCAGGACATGCACGAAGATCACGCGCCGCTCGCGCAGGCCTTTGGCCCGGGCGAATTTCACGTAGTCGAGCGGCAGCGTTTCGCGCACACCGGCGCGCGTGAGGCGCGTGACGAGCGACATCTTGAAGAGCGACAGATTGAGCGCGGGCAGCAGCAGGTGCCGAAACCCGTCCCACGTCGCGAGGCTGGTGTGGATGCCGAACAGCATGCCGGGTTGGCCACGGCCGGCCGACGGCAGCCAGCCCAGCGTGACCGAAAAGATCAGCACGAGCATGATGCCTTGCCAGAAGTTCGGCAGGCTGAAGCCGAGGATCGAGCCCGTCATCACCGTGCGGTCGAACACCGATCCCGCCTTCAGCCCGGCGATCAGGCCGAGCGGCAGACCGACTATCAGCGCAAGCACCAGCGCCACGAGCGCGAGTTCCAGCGTTGCCGGCAGGCGTTCAAGAATCAGCTGGATCGACGGCTGGTTGAACACGAAGGAGCGCCCGAGATCGCCGTGCAGTGCTCGCCCGATGAAATGCAGATACTGTTGCCAGAGCGGCTGGTCGAGTCCGAGCGATTGCACGGCCTGCGCGATTTCGGCCGGGCTCGCGTCGGCCGGGACGAGAATCGCGATCGGGTCGCCGATGGCGAACACGCCACAGAAGACGAGCACGGACGTGAGCAGCAACACGCCGATGCTCTGGATGAGCCGCCGGATGATGAAGGCGATCATTGCGTGTGAAACCTCAAATGATGAAAATGCGGGGGGTCCGGTGGCGCAAACGACACCGGGCTCATGCAACGCCCCGATCATTCGATGGCAAAAAACTGTCCGCAACCTTATGTCGAATCAACATAACCCTATGCAGAACCTGAAATGAACCTTAAGCAACTCGAGGCTTTTGTGGCGATTTCAACGCTGCATACGACGACGGCGGCCGCGCAGCGGCTGGGATGCTCGCAGTCGGCGGTGAGTCGCCTGCTGAGCCAGTTGGAGGAGGATCTCGGCCTGAGCCTGTTTGTGCGCGAACAGGGCCGCCTGACGCCAACGCGTGAGGGAGACGCGCTGGTGCAGGAAGTGGAGACGATCGTCGAAGCGGCGCGGTGCCTCGAACGGCATGCCCAGCAACTGCGGCTGGCCGGCACGCAGCGCAAGCTCGTACGCATCATGGTTCCGAATACCTTTGCGCAGTTCCTGCTGCCCGCTGTGATGCAGCATTTCTACGAAACGCATCGCGATGCGGTATTGGAGGTGTTTTCGGGCACCTACGACGCGTCAGAACGCGCATTGCTGAGCCGGGAGGTCGATCTGGCGTTCGTTCGACTACCAACGCGCCTGTCCGGCTTTTCAGTCAAGTGGCAGTTCAACAGTGAATCGGTGTGCGTGATACCACGCTCGCATCCGCTCGCCCAGAACGCGACCGTCTCCGCGCGCGATCTGGACGGCGTACCGCTCGTGCTGCTATGGCGCCAGAGCGCGCTTCGTCACGAAGTGGACGCGGCGTTCCGCAGCGCGCGGGTGACGCCCAATGTGGTGGCTGAGGTGCATTCGGTGAGCGTGGCATGCGCGATGGCGGCGCGTGGGGTCGGCGCGGCGATCGTCAACCGCTTGATCGCGCAATGCTGCGACTCGGAACAGTTCGTGATGAGGCCATTCGTGCCGACGATCAGCTTCGAGACCGGGATAGCATCCCTCGAATCCGATCCGATCAGCGGAACTTGTCATGCATTTGCCGAGTGCCTCGCCGAAGCGTTGGACAATCTCCATGCCCTGCGCGAGGCTGATTAGTTTTACTACGCGTCGCTATCGCCTAAGGCTTCCGTCCCTTGGTGAGACCGGGTTTTTCCATTGCCTCATGCGCATCGCACCCACACGGCATGTTTGACACAGTTCGTAGAATTGGCCGGGGACAGGACAATCTTCCTCTAGAATGGCATTTATCTGAATAGACTTCCGAGAATGCCATGACCACTCGAAATCGCCCACTGGACAACCAGGATCGGAAGATCATGCGCGAGTTGCAGAAGAACGCGCGCCTGAGCAATGCCGAACTCGCCGAGCTGGTCGGCATGTCGACCACGGCGTGCTGGAATCGCACGCGCCAGTTGGAGACTGAGGGGTACATTCGCGGCTACGTCGCGTTGCTCGATCAGCAGAAGCTCGGTTTCGCCGACGTGGTACTGCTCGAAGTGACGCTCGACCGTCACGACGACGACGCCCTCGCCCGCTTCGGCGCCGAACTGGCGACGTTGAGCGAAGTGCTGGAGGCGTATCTGGTATCAGGCGATTACGACTACCTGGTCAAAGTCGCAGTCGACGGGACGGCGGGCTACGAGCGATTTCTGCGCGAGAAGCTCTATAAAATCGCGGGTATTCGCCATAGTCGCTCGATGTTTGCCCTGCGCTGCATGAAGAGCATTCCGTCGATTGCGATCTAGTAGACATCACGTTGCGCCATTCAGTGCTTATGGTGCAGCCAGTCCTTGATTGGATGCGCGTGCAGCCAGCGGGCAACCGGCTGGTCGTTGTGTTCCCGCCTGTAACGTATCGCGGTGAATATCACGATGCATAGCACCACCACGATTCCCACTACAAAACTGGTCATCGACTGGGTCATGGCAACCTCCTTTGAGGTCAGGACCATGCCTGTATTTTAGGTGACCAGAGAAATCGCGCCTGGCCGTTCTCATTCATCTGCGGAGACCGCGACTCGTTGCAGCACGGTCATCGGACCGAGCCTCTTGATGACGTTCATCTGCGCTGTGTCTCGCACGAAGAGCGATCCCGCGAAGCCCAGCGCATTCACCGAAATGCCCTCGACGCGTTCCGAAGACCGCGGCACGAGCAGCATCCATCGAGGGGCGACAAGCAGGTTGTATGGCGCCGAAGGGTGCCGTTCGCCGTTCACTTCGATCGCTTGCAGGCCAACCGCTTCGAGCAACGCGTGGTAGCAATCTAACGCGGCGTGTGCGGCGTGCGGTGAGGCGGCAGGCGCCAACTCCAGACGGGCGAACGCGTGCCTGAAAGGCAGACCGGCTATCGTGCCAACAATCGCATCGTCCATGCACGCGGACCCAAGAACCGACTCAATAGGGACCGACGGACCTGATTCTCCTAACGGCAGCGGCACGATCTGGAGATGCTTGTGAACTTGACTCGCGCCGGCCTCCTCGCCGCCGTTGTAGAAGCCCAGGCCGTCAAACTCGGCCATACACGCGACCAACGCAGCAAAGTCCGTCAGATCGAGCAGCGTTTCCTGCGATTTGAAACTGCGGGTAACGATCAGAAGATGATGATCGATGACGTTGAACTTGTTGAGCAACGCAACATGAGTGTCCGAGATATCGGCCACAAAAAGGTCCGGGTCATAAGGAAGGAACGGATTGAACATCGCAGCGTTGAGCTTAGGCGCTCGTCGGGCTTCATCCTTGCGAGTGAGGCTTGAGACCTGGCGGACAAGGAAGCTCACGCCACATTCGTCGATCAGCGCCTGGGTTGTATCAATTGGTCGCAGAGCACCACAACGCAGCGCATGCTCAGTCTGGCGCAGGATGGCCGGCCACAGGGTGCCGGGCTGGATTTGCATATCGGACCTCGCTGTGTGGCGGCGGGAACACCAGCGGGAAGGGCTGCTTGCATCAACCTATCCCAATCATCAAATTTCGCCAGCCGGCGACTGCCTTCCACGATCAAGCCTAGTACGAACCCGTCGTCAGCGGAAGCGTGAGGCGCGGGTGGCGTCGTAGTCACCAGCGCGCACTGCCTACGATGAGACGCATGACTGCGCATTTGCTGCACTAGAATTCATTTTCAGACTACCGGAAAGCGCTGGCGAGCCGTAGCTGGCCAACGCAGGTGGGATTCGTGCTGGAGAAGCGCAATGCCGACGTACCAATATCGTTGTGAAAAATGTGGCGAGTTATTCGAACACGCTGAACATCTCGCGGAACATGAGGTCGCCCATCCGCGTTGCCCGAAATGCGGAAGCGAGACGTGTCAGCACGTACCGACACCATTTGTCGCCAAGACGTCCCGAAAGAGCTGAGATCTGCTCCTTGAGCCCCCGCCAACGCTGGATGATTTTCGTCGCGAGCACAGGCGGCGCCCTCGAGGTATTCGATTTCGCCGTCTACGGATTTTTCGCACAAAGCATTGGCCGCGAATTCTTCCCGGCACGAATAGGTGTGCCCGCGGAGACACTGTCGTTCGCTGTTCTGGCTGCCGGTTCCATGTCGAGGCTCGTGGGCGGCATCTTTCTCGGCCGGCTCGGCGACAAGTACGGCCGGCGCATTGTTTTCACCTCGTCGGCGATGGTCGCTGCTGTGTCGACCTTGCTCATTGGAATACTTCCTTCATACGAATCACTGGGTGTTGCCGCGCCAACGCTCCTGGTTCTGCTGCGAATCACACAGGGTCTGTGCCTTGGCGGTGAATTGCCGGGCGCGGTCATCTATGCCGTCGAAACAGCGCACGCAAGACCCGGGATCTTGTGCGGCATGGTGTTTCTCGCTGTCAATATTGCGCTGATGCTTGCCATCAGCATCAATCTCAGCGTGCAGATGATTTTTACTTCGGATCAGGTCCACGCTTTTGGCTGGCGGATCGGCTTTCTGGTTGGTGGTCTTCTAGGTCTGCTGAGTTTCGTTGTGCGGCGCACGTTGGCGGAAACCGACGAATATGCGGGGAGAATGAGCGCCCGGCATCGGGAGCCGCTTGCTGTTCTGTTCCGCAAGCATGCCGCGTCCGTGCTGACGGGCGTCGCTGCGGCCTCACTGGTAGGGGCGTCGAGTGGTCTCTTCGTGGCGCACATGCCAGCCTATCTTCAGACGCTGCACTATGACCCGCGGAAGATTACAAACGCCCAGGCCCTGTATGTGGCCGCCATCTCGGGCTGCATCCTCGTCACAGCGTACTTCGGCGAGCTGTTGTCGCGACGTTATGTCTTCATGACCGGGGCCGTACTGTCGGCGCTGTTCGCCCCCTTCTTTTACGTTGAGGTGACCCGTCATCAAGCCAGCTTGCCCCTGCTCTTTCTGATGGCCGGTGTCGTCGCTTCGTTTGCAAATGGAACCTACGCGTGTGCGATTGCGGAGATGTTTCCCGTCGACGTGCGATTCAGCGGCCTCGCCACCGCCATGAATGTCGGTCTGGCCGCGCCGATGGCAATGGCGCCGCTCGCCGCAAGCATTCTTGCAGCCACGACGAACTGGGCATTTTCACCCGCGCTTGTCATGGTGCTTTGCGCGACCTTCGCATTCGTTGCGTCGTTCCGAATGAAGCGTCACCGCGAGGAGGCCGCAAGCGTCAAAATGGGCAATGAGTCGCTGCTGCAGGAGCGCAAATGAATCCTCAGGAGTTCGTCAGGATTGGCGGCACCGAACTCGATATCCAGCGCTACGAATTGCGTCGGGCTGGACAGCAGATCCCTCTCGAGCGCCTGCCGATGGAGTTGCTGATCCTGATGGCATCCCGCGACGGACAACTTGTGACGCGCGCGGACATCGTCAGGGCGCTATGGGGCGGTAACGCTTTTCGCGAAACGGACAACAGCATTAATACAGCAGTTAGAAAAATCCGGATTGCGCTAGATGAAAATCCCGATCACCCAGTGCATCTGACTACAGTCAAGGGGAAGGGGTATCGCCTGAACGGTACGCGGACTTTCTCCGAAGAACCTTCGCATATTCCCGTGGAAGCGGTTCGCGTGCTGGTGCTGCCCTTCGAAAACAAGACCGGCGATTCAAGCGAGGACAGTCTCTGCGACGCGCTCGCAGACGAGACCTCCGCCAACATCGGAGTGCTCAATCCCGAGCGGATTCTCGTGATTGCGAGGACAACGGCCGCCCGCTACCGGCGGGTGAACAAGAGCATCGCGGAGATCGCGCACGAGCTGTCAGTCGACTATGTACTCGAAGGTTCGCTGACACGGGACGCAGGACGGGTTCGCATCCTGGCGCAACTGATCCGCTGTGTCGATCAGGTGCAGATCTGGAGCCGCGCGCATGAGCCGATGACACGCGGCGCACTGGATATCCAGAAAGAGGTCGGAACCGCCCTTGCCCAGGAAGTCTCGCCGGCGCTCGCGCAACAGCAGCAACACATGCTCGCAAGGCGTCTGCCGGTCGATCCGTTGGCGCACGATGCCTACCTGCGTGGCCGATACTTCTGGACCCGGCGCGTTCATTTCGATGCGGGATTCGCCGCACATCATGCGTTAAATGACGAGGACTTCATTCGCGCGCGGAGCTATTTCGAAAGTGCAGTCGATCGGGACCCGACTTACGCGCTCGGCTACGTCGGCTTGTCGAATATCTTCGGCTCGACCGCCACGCATGGGTTCTATGCGCCGTCGCAGGGCTACCCTAAAGCGCGCGAATCGGCACTTCGCGCCCTCGCGCTCGACGCAAATCTTCCGGAGGCTCACCAGGCGCTTGCCGGTGTGCACTACTTCTACGACTGGGACTGGCAGCGCGCGGAAGCCGAGTTTCTGAAGGCATTGCGGCTCAACCCGAGCCATGCGGAAACCAGCCGCCTGTACGGACGACTTCTACTGGTGCTCGGGCGGGAAGCAGAAGGAAGAGCGCAGTTCGAGCTCGCCGAGAGTGTCGACCCACTGGGGTGCGAAGGGTCGCGCGTATTCGGTCTCATACAGTCGGGCAGATACGAGGAAGTGATCCGCGAGTATCTCACAGCCGGCACGGGAATAGATCGCCGTTGATCTACCAGTTGCTGGCTACTGCATTTGAAGTCCAGGGGCAGCACGAAGAGGCGATCGAAGCGACCGTCGATGCATTGACACGTTGCAACGAGTTTGCCCGCGCGGCGTCCATTCGAGCGATCTGGGACTCGGGTGGCTATCAGAAGGTTCTGCAGTGGTATCTGCAGGATTTACAGGCAAGGAGCCGAACGCGCTATACATCGCCGCTCCTGTTTGCGGAATTGTACGCACGCCTCGCACAAGCAGACGAGATGTTTCACTGGCTCGAGGTCGCGGTTGCCGAGCGCTCGCCACGACTATGTGAACTGCGCACTAATCCATGGTTCCTGCACTTTCGGTCGACAGGGCGGTTCCGGAAAGTCGAAAAGCATGTTGGTTACTGATCGGGCAGTCGTGGCAAAGCCCGGAAGTAATCCTTGCATGCGGCTTGTCGACTGGATTCCGTTGAGCCCGCGCACACACCGTCATACGTCGTGCGTATGACGCCTTTCGGCGTGAATACCGATTTGCGGCGCGGGCTGCCGGTTCGTCATTTGCCGTGGTAGAGCCCGTTCCGCAAGCGGCTTTGTTCTCCGCTTTGCTGTGAACGAATGAGCTCCTGGCTCACCTGTTGTCGCGAGAGCGCCGCTGTGGATCCTGATTCGCCTGTCGACGAGCTGATTGTGCCGCCGACATCCTGAGCGGCAGGTGGTGTTGCAGACTGCACCGGGTTGTCTTGCGCCCACACTTGTCCAAGCGAGAGGGCGGCGGCGCACGTCACTACGAGTCGAAGTGTTTTCATGTTGACTGACTCCAGCAAGGTCATGCGGACACGGTCAACAGACGAACAGACGGTTGGCCGCAATGGCGTTTCGAACGATTTCGCGCGTAGCGTCCCGTTCGTAGCGCTTGCCTCATGTTGCGGTCTGACTGCAGAAATCACTATCGAGGCAATCTGAAGAAATCGTTAACTTGCACGGCCCCGCGCACATGCGAGGCAGCAGGAGCGAAGCGTTCAGGTGCAGCGCAGTCGTAAGCATGTGCTGAGGACAGAGTAAACTGCGTCAATCAGGAAGTGATCCTTGTCCGGCACGGCTGGCCGCGCCGGATATCGCAAATGGAAGCAACAACACAAGGACCTCATGAGCCGTCTCGTCGTCGTTTCAAATCGCACTGCCGACCCTCGCAAGCCCGCAGCCGGCGGACTCGCCGTAGCGGTACGAGAAAGCCTCCAACAAACCGGCGGCCTCTGGTTCGGCTGGAGCGGCAAGATCCGCGAAGCCGCGGATGGCACGCAATCCGGCCAGGGGGAAGTTCATGTCCAAACGGCCGGCAACGTCACGCTCGCGACGCTCGATCTGAGCCGCGAGGATCACGACACGTATTACCTCGGTTACTCCAACGATGTCCTGTGGCCGGTATTCCACTACCGGCTGGACCTGGCCAATTTCGACACGCGATTCGCAGCAGGCTATCGCAGGGTCAACCAGTTATTCGCGCAAAAGCTGCTGCCGCTCCTGAAGCCGGACGACCTCATCTGGGTTCATGATTACCAGTTGATCCCGCTCGCGGCCGAGTTGCGCGCCATGGGCTGCACCAACCGCATTGGCTTCTTCCTGCATATTCCGATGCCGCCGCCGCTGATCATGGCCGCGATTCCGGAACACGAATGGCTGATGCGCTCGCTCTTCGCATACGATCTGGTGGGCTTCCAGAGCGAAGCCGACCTGACGCATTTTTCTCACTACGTCGAATCGGAAGCGCACGCGCAACGCTTGAGTCCGGATCGCCTTCGGGCATTCAATCGAACGCTGCGGGTCGGTGCCTATCCCATCGGCATCGACGTCGACGATTTCAAGCGTCTTGCCGACTCGAAGGAAGGGCGCGACATGTTCGTGCGGATGCGCGACGAGTATTCGCGGCGGCGATTGCTGGTGGGTGTCGACCGGCTGGACTACTCGAAAGGGCTGCCGCAACGCGTGCATGCTTTCCGCGAACTGCTGACCTACTACCCGGAAAACCGCGATAGCGCGACGCTGATCCAGATCGCGTCCCCCAGCCGCGAGGACGTCGGCGCCTACGACAATCTGCGGCGGCAGATGGATAGCCTGTGCGGCGCGATCAATGGCGACTTTGGTGAACTGGACTGGATGCCGGTGCGCTACATTCATCGGAACGTGGCCCGTAAGCGCCTGCCGGGTCTTTTTCGCGCGAGTCGCGTGGCGCTCGTCACGCCTTTGCGGGACGGCATGAATCTGGTCGCAAAGGAATTCATCGCCGCACAAGACGCTGCCGACCCGGGCATGTTGGTGCTCTCGCGTTTTGCGGGAGCCGCGGAGCAATTGAAGGAAGCGCTGCTGGTCAATCCCTACGACACGCAAGGAACGGCGCAGGCCATTCAGCGGGCGCTAACCATGTCGCTTGATGAGCGGATCAATCGGCATGAAGCGCTTCTTAACCGCATCCGCAAGTTCGATGTGCACTGGTGGAGTTCGACGTTTCTGCAAACGCTGGAAGACTGCGAGCCGAATGAAGTGGCGGAGAACGGCACAGGCCGGACATCTGGCTGAACGCCGCCAAGCGCCAGACGTCAGACGTCACGCCTGGCGTCTGTCTTCACCGTTCACCGCCTGTCAGGCAGCAAGATCCGCTCGTCCACCTGACGGATGTCGGTGTGCCCGCAAAAGGCCATGGTGATGTCCAGTTCCTTCTGGATGATCTGCAGGCACGTGGTAACACCCTCCTCTCCCATTGCGCCCAGCCCATAGAGGAAGCTGCGGCCGATCAGCGTGCCTTTCGCGCCGAGCGCAACGGCCTTCAACACGTCCTGTCCGCTGCGGATGCCGCCATCCATCCACACTTCGATGCGCGAGCCGACCTCGCGCGCGATCTCGGGGAGCGCCGAGATCGAAGAAGGCGCGCCGTCAAGTTGTCGGCCGCCATGGTTGGAGACGATCAACGCGTCAGCGCCGCTTTCGGCGGCAAGGCGCGCATCTTCGACATCCATAATGCCTTTCAGAATGAGTTTGCCGCCCCACATCTTCTTGACCCACTCGACGTCTGCCCAGCTCAGCGCCGGATCGAACTGTTCGGCGGTCCACGAACTCAGGGACGACAGATCGCCCACGCCCTTCGCATGACCGACGATGTTGCCAAACGTGCGCCGCTTGGTGCCGAGCATGCCGAGGCACCAGCGCGGTTTGGTCGCGAGATTGATGAGGTTCGCGGGAGTCAATTTGGGCGGCGCTGACAAGCCGTTCTTGATGTCCTTGTGGCGTTGGCCGAGGATCTGCAGGTCCAGCGTCAGCATCAAGGCGCTGCACCGTGCCGCGCGGGCGCGCTCGATCAGCCGCATGATGAAATCGCGGTCGCGCATCATGTAAAGCTGGAACCAGAACGGTTGGGTGGTCTGGGCGGCCACGTCCTCGATCGAGCAGATGCTCATGGTGGACAAGGTGAACGGCACGCCGAATTTCTCCGCCGCGCGTGCCGCGAGGATTTCACCGTCGGCATGCTGCATGCCGGTCAACCCCGTCGGTGCGAGCGCCACGGGCATGGCGGCCGCCTGCCCGATCATTTCCGTGTGCGTGCTGCGGCCCGCCATGTTGACCGCCACGCGCTGGCGCAACTTCAGGCGTTGGAAGTCGCTTTCATTGGCGCGGTAGGTACTTTCGGTCCACGAACCACTATCGGCGTAGTCGTAGAACATGCGCGGCACACGCCGCTCGGCAAGCACGCGTAAATCTTCGATGCAGGTGATGACAGGCACGGTTTCTCTCAGCGCAAGGAACAAGCGATGAGTGTACGTGCTTAAGACAGTAGCCTGGTACTCCGGGAATACCTGGGGATCGTTCAGTCAGGCGCCGCGTAACGGCTTCTGGCAGGCCGCCAGCACCGCACCGGCCGCAAGCAGCAACGCGGAATAGACCAGCCCCCGTGCGAGACCCGCGCCGTCCGAGACCCAGCCGATGATCATCGGCCCCACGATCTGTCCGAACGCGAACACGATCGTGAACGCGCTAATGCCCTTGCCCCAGTGGCTCGCCGGCAGATTGTGGCGAACGAAAGCCGTGGTCGATGCCACGGCGGAGAGAAACGTCGCGCCGAACAGCACGCCGGAGACAAACGCCACCCACGGTTGCGTGAACAACGCGGGCAACAGCGTCGCCACTGCGAGCAACGCGTTGAGTATCGCGAGCGCGTGGCCGCCGCGCATGCGGTCGAGCAAAGTGGACCACAGGCGTGCTGAAACGACCGTCGCCACGCCTAACAGCAAGTAGAAGCCCGTCACCACCGCCGCGCTCATGCCCGCGTTGCGCAACAGCGCGACGATGAACGTCATGTAGCCGATATAGCCGACGCCGAACAATCCATAGCCTGCCAGTGCGGGGCTGAAACGCGGCCAACGTGGCGCGTCGGCGGTATCGGAAGCATCCGCGGTCGAGGCCCGAATCGTGTGCACGCTTTCGATTTTTCTCGCGGCGCCGATGGCGATCGCGGAGAACGCAGCGCACGCCACTGCCAATGCGAACCACGCGAACTGCCAGCCGTGCACGACGTTGAAAATCGTCAATGGCACCAGCACCGACGAAGCGACGATGCCCCACCCCGTCCCGCCGTAATACAAGCCGAGCACGAGCCCCGCATCGTGCGGTCTCGCCGAAGCAAGCCGCGCCGCCAGCACGCCGCCGCTGACGAAAACCGCCGCACTGCTTACGCCGGTGATCACGCGCAACACGAGTAGCGAATGCGTGTCGTCCAGCAGACCGCTGATGGCCATCAGCAGCGCCGTGGCCACACAGCCAGCGCCAAACAAGGCACCGGCCGACCAGCGGCGTGCGAGCCGCGGATAAGCCAGCGCGCCCAGCAGATAGCCCAGCGCGTTGGCGGTATTCATCGCGCCGGCTTGAGCAAAGCTCCAGCCGAGGTCGAGTTTCATCGAGGGCAACAGCAACGCGTAGGCGAAGCGCGCGAGGCCCAGCGCGATCGCGCTGCCTAAGGACAGGCCGGCGGCCAGCATCAAGGTGGGGAAGCGCTGCGCCGCCTCGGTGGGCGTGGCGGTCGATGCGGCGTCGAGAGATTTTGTTGGCATTGGCTAGCGTGGGTAGACAAGGATGCGGCAGGCTTGCTGCGGCATTTCGCCATCATATCTGGGGGCGCCCCGTTCGGCTGACGGTTAGTTGCGGAGCGGACGCCCGACGCTCGGCTGCAAAGCCTTCTGGCCGCGCGCGGCCGATGCCAAGCCTCCGTTTGATGCTTCGTCCAATTCATTTTCTAAATGAGAATGATTTGCATTTACGTGGAAATTAGCTCATCATTCAGCCCATGCCATCAGACGAATACCGAAATCATGATCACAGTCGACCTCAGCCGCCCCGAAACCGAAAGCGAACGCACAGCCGCCGCGACGCCTGACACCGCCGCCGGATCGAAGGCGACGGCTGCGCTTGAAGTGCTGCTGTCGCGCCAGTCCCACTGGCCGCTCACCGAGCCGGCCCCGGCCGACTCGGAGCTCGATCTGATCTTCGATGCCGCCTTGCGCGCGCCCGATCACGGCAATCTGCGGCCGTGGCGCTTCGTCACGATCCGCGGCGACGCACGCGGCCCGCTCGGCGACGTGCTGGTCGACCTCGCCTGCGCCCGTTCGCCAGGCGAGCCGCGCTCCGCGCATGCGCATCGGCGGCAGAAGGCCTACGCGGCGCCGATCGTGATCGCGCTCGGCGCGGCAATCTCGTCCCAATCGACCGTGCCCGAGACCGAGCAATTGCTGGCGGTCGGCGCGGCGACGATGAACATGCTGAATGCGATCCACGCGCTCGGCTACGGCGGCTTCTGGGCCACGGGCGCCGACAGCTATGAGGCGCAATTGCACGACGCGCTGGGTTTCGCGCCGAACGAGCGATTGCTCGGTTTCCTCTTTGTCGGCACGCCGAAAAACCCGGGCCAAGCAACGGCACGCCCGGCACGCAGCGAACACGTGCGCGAATGGCTGCCGCCGCAGCCGGCCAAAAATTGAAACAAGCACCTGGCGCAAGCACCGCGTCACCGCCTATCCGTCGCGAGCGACAAGCGCTGGCCTGCGACGTGGCCTCCTCCGATCAGGCCGGCGCGACTCATTGGACCGTGTCCATTCAGGAGCCTCGATGAACTTCCGCTCTCAATACAGCAGCCGTCCCGAACTGGTCGACGATCACGTCACGGATTCCACCGATGCGCCCGATCGTACGGTCCTCAGCGCCGTGCGCACCTGGCTGCGGCCGGCGTGTGAAACCGTGCGCGGCGGAGTGCACTGGCGCGACATCCTGACCGGCGTGGGCTTGCGGCAAGACGGCATCGAACATTTCGATCTGCTGATGCGTTCGCTGATGCACGTGTCCTATCGTCCGCTCGACATGCGATGCCGCTGCGCCAGCGATCTCGGCAAGGACGAAGCCGTGATCCTGCAAACCATCGCGCTGCTGCAAAAGACGCACAGCGGCGCGGCATTGCGCATGCTGAGCGAATGGCTGCCGGCGCCGGCCGTGAGTGGCGTGTTGAAGCTGATCCGCTGGTTCGCCATCGATCTGCTCGACGCCGGTGTCGAACTCGACGTGCAAGCGCGCCGCGTCACCTATATGCATTGAGGACCCGAGCGTATGCCGTCGGAACTCGCTTATCTCGCACCCTCGCGCGTGCGTGACAGCATCGACTCGCAGGCGACGAATAGCGCTAACGCCTTGCACGCCGATCAACCTGCTCAATCTGCTCGAACCGCACACGCGATCGTCAGCGCGGCCGCGCCGCAATTCGTCTCGTATCCGCTAACGCGGCACTATCCGCACCGCGTCGCGGCGCCTCGCGCGGGCGAGTTGCATTTGTGGCGGTTCCGCTGCGAATGGCTACCGGTGCCGGTGCAGGAAGGCGAAACGTGGATTTCGAAGGGAGAGCGCGAACGCGCACGGCTTCACCCGAATTCGGCGCTACGCAAACGCTTTGTCAGCGCACGCGTGGTGACGCGCTGGATCGTCGCGAATCTGTTCGACTGCGAGCCGCATGTGGTAGATCTGCAGGACGACGGCAGCGAGAAGCTGCGCGCC
Organism: Paraburkholderia nemoris; assembly: GCF_905221015.1. Classification (NCBI taxonomy): domain Bacteria; kingdom Pseudomonadati; phylum Pseudomonadota; class Betaproteobacteria; order Burkholderiales; family Burkholderiaceae; genus Paraburkholderia; species Paraburkholderia nemoris. The sequence continues at coordinate 268,864 of NZ_CAJNBO010000010.1, forward strand.
CGACACCCGCACGACGGCCGCGGCATCACAATCGATATCGCGTACGCCGGTATCTGGATCGTGATCGGCATTGCGTCGACAGCACTAGGTCTTAGCGTTGTTGTGCCCGCGCCGGGCGCCGTGCTTGACGAGGCTCAGGAAGCCTCACGCCAACGCGCGCGCTACGGCAGCTTGTGCAATGCGTTGCGCTATGCGCCTGTCGATATCGATCTGGATCTGCTCTCGAGCAATGCCGCATCCTGTGCGTTCGATCTTGCCGAACATGGCCGCTGGCATGTGCTCGATCTGCCGATGTCGGGCAAGATTCGCGCGGCGGTTGCACTCGCCCAGCCCGTCACGCACGTGCATGCAGTTGGATGGCCGAAGGCGTTGGCGTTTGGCGAACGAAACGTTTAGCGGGTGAAGGTTTTCGTCGACCACGCCACACATGCCGCATAGGCCTCAGGCGCCGCGATCCAGCGCGCGGTAATCTCCCGCATGTCATCCGGAATCACATTGCGTAGCGTCACCTCGGCGCTGTCACGCGGCAGCACGGTCAGATGCTGCAAGCCGCGCGCGATGCCCACGCCCGTCGTTTTGACGAGCGCTTCTTTGGCGACCCATGCGTCGTAAAACGCGGCGCGCTGCGCTTCAATATCGAGGTGGTCGATCCACGCCGCTTCGCTTGCGTCGAGCGTCAATGTCGTGATCGAATGCCAATCGAAGCTCTCGCCGCGATGTTCGATATCGACGCCGACACGCCGCTTGGACGACATCGCGATGAGCCCATGCGAGCCTGCATGCGATACGTTGAAGTCGAGCGTGTTGGAATCGGCTAGATGCGGGCGACGGTTTGCATCCAGCTTGAACCGAACCGCGTGCGCCGCGATGCCAAGATGCCACGCGAGTTGCTCGCGCAGCGCCACACGCACTGATGCGAAACGAAGCGCGTCTTCGTGACGGAGAAATTTGCCGGCTCGCGCGTGTTCGTCGTCGCTGAGTGCGGCGAAGGCAGCATCCTCCAAGGACGCGTCGAAAGCGAAATCGATTCGCCACAACGAAACGTCGGACGGGCAGTCATGCGGTAAGGGAACAGGTTCAACGGAATGCATTGCAGGTTCGGGCCTCACTCCTAAGAGTCGCAAGGAATATGCGTGACTCTACCCGATATGACGTCCGAACCCTTTCGATCTTTAGATCCGCTTCGCTTCCTTCGGCACGCCAATCAACAACGCCACGCCGCTGACGAACAGCAGCGCGGTCAGTACATACAACGCATTGTCCATGCTGCCCGTGTGCGTCTTGATCAGACCGATCACCCACGGGCTGACAATCCCGCTCGTAATACCGATGCTACTGATCAACGCAATGCCGGCCGCTACCGCAGTGCCGGACAGATAGCCCGACGGCACGGTCCAGAAAATCGGCAACGCCGCGAAGATCAGCACGGCCGCCAGCGAGAGAATCGCGAGCATCGCCGGAAAGCTGCTCAAATGCAGCGTCAGCAGAGACAGCGCAATGCCGCCGCCGATCGTGCACACCGCAAAGTGCCTGCGCCGTTCGCCACGACGATCCGAGTGCCGCGCAATCAGAATCAGGCCCACTGCGCCGACCGCATTCGGAATCACGGTGTACAGGCTGATCGCCAGCACATCGTGAATGCCGAAGTCGCGAATCATCAGCGGCATCCAGAAGTTCAGCGTCAGCGACGCGCAGGTGAGCGAGAAATAGATGAACGCGAACAGATAGACCCGCGGGTTACGCAGCGCTTCTATGACGGCACGCGATGAATGCGCGTCCGACGAAACGCGGCGATCTTCATCGCGCTGCGCGATCAGTTTCGCCTTCTCAGCGGCGTTGAGCCACGTTGCACGCTGCGGACCGTCAACCAGATAAAACGCGGCAAGCAGGCCGAGTACGATGGCCGGCGCACCTTCGATCACGAACATCCACTGCCAGCCGAACAGCCCCATCACGCCGCCCATATCGCGCATGATCCAGCCGGACACCAAGCCGCCGAGCACCCCCGCCACGGCGACGCCCGCAAAGAAAATCGACAGCACGGCTGCGCGCCGCCGCGCCGGATACCAGTAGGTCAGATACAGCACGATGCCGGGGAAGAACCCCGCTTCGAAAACGCCGAGCATGAAACGCAGCACGTAAAAGTGCGTGGGTTTCGACACCAGCATCATGCCGACCGATGCAATGCCCCACAGCAGCATGATCCGCGTGAAGGTCCGGCGCGCGCCGAAGCGCGCGAGCAGCATGTTGCTCGGCACTTCACACAACACGTAACCGATATAGAAGACCGCTGCGCCCAAACCGTACATGGCGTCGCTGAAACCGAGGTCGTGCTTCATCTGCAATTGCGCGAAGCCGATATTAATGCGGTCGAGAAACGACACTACGTAACACAGGAACAGAAACGGAATGATCCGCATCGAGACCTTGCGATATAACAGGTCGTCGTGCGCAGCAGCGGATGCGCCCGGCTCGAGCGCGGGGGCGAGGGATTGGCTCATCGGTTATCTCCAAACGTGAGGGTCCAACGGACCCGCTGGGTCCGGCGTCTTGATGCGCCGCGTTTCGGTTTTCTACTGGAACGGCATGCGGCGGTATCGATGCGTCGCGCGCCGTGGTGAATTGCGCGTGGCTCGAACGGCCACGCGCGTGCAGCGTTATATCGTTACCGCTTGTCGTGATTCGGGTTCAGGCAGCCAGCGAATGCGTCTGCGCACCTTGTCCCGAAGCATCGGTCACGCCTTCACGTGCGTGCTGCATTGCTTCGAGCAGCGTTGCGTGATCGCCGATATGGTTGGCGAGCAACAGGATCAGTTGCGCGTTGGCTGACTGACTTTGCGCATCGTCCAGATCGCGATGCATGTCGATCAATGCCTCGTAGAAATCGTCGGGGCGGGCGAGATTGGGTTGCGTGTTTAATGCCATCACTGTCTCCTGCTATTTTCTTTTGCCGATGTGCTGCGTTTGCCCTGCCTTCAGGCCGTGCCCTCAACGCACAACGCTCGCTTCAACGCGCCTCCAACAAAGCTCGCGTCGAGTTGCCGCCAGCGTGCGCAGACATGCTGGTCCGGCCGGATCAAATAGAACGTGCCGGGTTTGCCGTCGTAACGAGCGGCTACAAGACCGTCGACGTCGTGCACTACCTTCGCACCCGGAGCCGCAGCAACTCGCGCATCGTTGCCCGTCACCACGACGACGAGCTTCAGCGGAATCGGCCCGCTACGCAACGTATCCAGCGCAGCTTGCGTCGCCTGATCGATACCTTGCAAGCCGCAGAACAACACGCCCGTGAATTGCTGACCGAGTTGCTGTAACAGCCATGCCGGTTGCCCGGCGGCATGAACCGGCGCATCGACACACGATGCCCCCGGCACCATCAGACCTTCGAAGCCGTCACTGTCCGCCGTATTCAGCGGGGAATCTCGCAACACCGCCGGCACCGACAGGCGGCCGCTATTCGTCAACTGCCGTGCAAACGGGTGATGCCGCGCGAGCTTCAGCACAGCATCGCGAAACACCCGGCTAACCGGACTCTTCGGCGTAATGAAATCGGTCGAGCGGGTGGAGTTACGGATGTTTTCATCAGCGGCGAATTCGCGCTCGCTTGCATACGTATCGAGCAAGGCGTCGGAGGCGTTACCTTCGAGCACCATCGCCAGTTTCCATGCGAGGTTTTCCGCGTCCTGCACGCCGCTATTCGCGCCACGTGCGCCGAACGGCGACACGCCATGCGCGGAGTCGCCCGCGAACAACACGTTGCCGTGCCGGAAACGGTCCATGCGCAAACACGAAAACGTATAAACGCTGACCCATTCCAGTTCAAATTTCGCATCCTGTCCGAGCAACGCGCGCACGCGCGGGATCACACGTTCCGGTGTTTTCTCCAGCACTGGATCGGCGTCCCAGCCCAACTGGAAATCGATCCGCCACACGTTATCCGGCTGACGATGCAACAGCACCGATTGATTCGGATGGAACGGCGGATCGAACCAGAACCAGCGCTCGGTCGGAAACTCCGCTTCCATCTTCACGTCCGCGATCAGGAAGCGGTCTTTGAATGTGACGCCGTGGCTGTCGAGTCCCATCAGATTGCGCATCGGGCTGCGCGAGCCGTCGGCGGCCACCACATAGCGGCCGCGTAACGGGTACTGGCCATTGGGCGTATCGATCGTGAGCGTCACACTGGCTTCAGCAGTGCCAGCCGTGCCGTTCTGCTGCACGCCGACCACTTTGCTCTTCCAGCGGATCTCGAGATTCGGCATCTCCTGCGCGCGTTCGAGCAGAAAGCCTTCGACGTAGTACTGCTGCAGGTTGATGAACGCGGGCCGATTATGGCCCGCTTCCGGTTGCAGATTGAACGTGTACACCAGTTCATCTTTCAGGAACACCTTGCCGACATTCCAACTGATGCCCTTATCTACCATGCGCTGCCCGCAGCCGAGCCGGTCGAAAATATCGAGCGAGCGCTTCGAGAAGCAGATCGCCCGCGAACCGGTGGACAACGAACAATCGTCGTCCACCAATACGACCGGTACACCCTGTTGCGCGATATCGATCGCGGTAGCGAGGCCCACCGGCCCTGCGCCGACCACGATCACGGGATAGGCCGCCTGTTCCGCATCGCCCTGCCCGGCCTGCTCCCGGCACGGCTTATAGTCGAACGACAGCGTCTGGTAGTTGATGCTCATCTTTTGTCTCCGTCCTTCTCTGCTCTGCTTGACGCTTTCCGGCGTTTCTATGTTGTTATCAGGCTTGCAGCGCGTCCCACATTTCCTTATCGCGTTGCGCGGTCCAGATGCGCGGATGCGTGATGCCGCTCGCTTCGTCGAAGGCACGCGAGACGTCGAACGGCAGGCAGTGTTCGTAGATGAACACGTGGCCGAACTTCGGATCCATTGCCTTGCGCGTGTGCGCCATCGCGGCCTTCAGATCGAGCTTCTGTTCGACAGCTTCGCGGCCTTGCTGCAGCAGCGTGGTGACGAAGTCTTTCGTGTAATCGAGGCCCTTGTTGACGTCTTCCGGCGTGGTCAATGCAGGACCGCGGCCCGGCACCAGCTTTTCCGCCTTCAGCGCGCGCAGCGCTTCGAGCGTGGCAGGCCATTGTTCGAGTTGAGCGTCGCCGCAATAGCAGGCCGCGTCGTATTCGACCAGGTCGCCCGAGAACAGCACCTTCTGCGACGGCAGCCACACCACCGTATCGCCCTTCGTGTGCCCTGCGCCCAGATGCGCGATGCGCACTTCGAGCTTGCCGAGGAACAGCGTCATTTCTTTTTCGAACACAAGCGTCGGCCACGTCAGGCCCGGTACCGTTTCGACACCGGCGAAGAGACGCGGGAAGCGTTCGATTTCCGACTTCATGTCCTGCTCGCCGCGCTCGACGATCATCTCGTACGTGCCGCGGCTCGCGATCACCTGTTGCGCACCTTCTTCGAAATACGCCGACGCGCCGAGCACGCGCACTGCGTGGTAGTGCGACAGCACGACGTATTTGATCGGTTTATCGGTAACGCTGCGAATCTTCGCGATGAGGTCTTGCGCCATGGCCGGCGTGGCGGTGGTGTCGACGATCAGCACGCCGTCGTCGCCGATGATCACGCCCGAATTCGGATCGCCTTCAGCGGTGTACGCGTAAGCGTTCTCGGACAGCTTGGTCCACGTGACTTTCTTGACTTCCAGGTCGGCCTGGGATGCGAATGCCTTTGCCATGCTTGTCTCCCTCAAAAGTTGGACGTGAGGCGAGACGGCCGGCTGCGCGTTCGGATTTCAGAGGCGCGGGCTGACGGTATTGGGGGTTGTCTCGCCCCGTTTTGACTCTGTGACTGCACCGGTATGTCGGGGTGAATGCATCTTATGGCCGGGCCAGTTTATTTGTCAATAGCGAAATGTATCGCCATACGCAAATAACAGAGCGCCTAAGATAAGGACAGGAAGGCGCGGTTTTCGCGCGGGGCTTCGGCTAACATGGACCCTTTTTACGGACGAGCGCGGGTGTGAGCAAAGCAGCGAAATCGGCCGCCGGCAAAGGCGCGGGCGGCAGCGAGACAACGGACGGCGGCAAGACGCAGCGCGGGATTCAGAGCGTTGAAGTGGGCGGCCGCGTGTTGCTGGCGCTCGCGCAGGCACGCAGCCCGCTGGCTTTGTCCGATCTCGCCACCGCCGCGCAGATCGCGCCGGGGCAGGCGCATGCCTATCTGGTGAGCCTGAGCCGCTTAGGTCTGATCAAACGCGACGAGCTGTCCGGCCGTTATGAACCGGGTCCGCTTTCGTTGCGGCTGGGTTTGATGCATCTGGAGAACCAGCCGGCATTTCGCGCCGCCGTGCCGCGCGTCGCGGCTCTGGCTGAAGCGATCGGGTTCAGCGTCGCGATCTGTATTGCCGGGCCGCAAGGGCCGACCATCGTCCGCTATGAGCATGCGGGCTTTCCGTTACATGTGAATCTGCATGTGGGCACGGTGATGTCGCTGCCGGCGACATCGACGGGTCGCGTGTTTTGCGCTTATCTGCCGCGCGAGGCGTTGGCGGGGATGTGGGCGAATCAGTCGGGATCGCAGGATAGCGCGATGACGCCGCCTGATGAACGTGCTGCGTTCGAAGCAGCTTTGGATGCTATCCGTGCACACAGATTGGAATGCAGCGTCGATGCGCCGAGTCCGGGTATCAGCAGTTTGAGCGCGCCGGTGCTCGATGCGGACGGCCGCTTGTGCCTCGCGCTGACGGTGATCGGCTCGACCGGCGTGATCGACGTTGCCGCCGATGGTCCGACGGCTCGCGCGCTGCTTGCTGCGGCTCATGACATTAGCGCTGGACTTGCGGCAGCGCCTTCTTTGTTAGCTTCTTCAGCATCGTGACTGACTCTCTCGACCCTTCTTACGCTGCCTCCGGCGCTTCCGCCGCTTCTGCCGATGCGAAGCCGCAGCGCGGTATCCAGTCGCTCGATAGCACGGGCGAATTGCTCGGCGCGCTGGTTGCGGCTGCGCGGCCATTGAGCTTGCGCGATCTTGCGGCCGCTGCGGGCATGCCGCCGGCCAAAGCGTTTCCGCATCTGGTGAGTCTGCTCAAGATCGGTTTGCTGAACCGCGATGCTGCGGGTTGTTTTGAAGCCGGGCCTTTAGCGCTTGAGCTTGGGCTGATCGGCTTGCAGCGTTTGTCGCCGACGCGGGAAGCTGAGCCGGAAGTCGTCGAACTGGCGGTATCGACGGGAATGAGTGTCGCGATGGCAGTGCTTGGGCCGCTCGGGCCGACCGTCGTGCGACTGGAAGAGTCGACGCGGCCGCTGCATGTGAGCTTGCGGGTCGGCACGGTGATGTCGCTCGTGAATACGGCGATTGGGCGGGTGTTTGCTGCTTATGTCGCGGATGATGTGCGTGCTGGGTTGTTGGCGCAGGATCATTTGCGGTTGGCGGGGGCTGAGGCGGGGGAGATTTTTGCGGGGACGGCACCGTCACCGCAGCAGCTGACAAAAGCCTACGCGCAGCGGCTCGCGCAAATCCGCGCGGATGGTATCGATACCGCGTTGAGCAAGCCCGTGCCGGGTATCAATACATTGGCCGCGCCGGTGCTGGACCATACCGGCAGCATCTGTCTGGTGCTCGCGGTGATGGGACCGAGCGGCAGCTTCGATAGCGAGCTGACGGGCGGCCCGGCGCAGACTTTGCGCGCGGCGACGTTGAGATTGTCGCGGCGGTTTGGGTGGATGGCGGTGGCGTCGTGAAGCGTCGGCAATTCAAAGCTTGAGCGAGCCGAAGTCATCTCAACAAGACGACACGCCATCTCGTAATCGTTTTGCGAGAAAACAGGCCGTTTGTAATCGTTTTACGAGCGAAGTAATCGAAACGCTGAAAAAATGCCGCCCCGTAACTATTCGATTGACTCGGCCCCAAGGGCCAACTCCATGATGTGAGTGATCAGCAAACGAAGAGGTGACTCATGCGTTGTTCCACTCCATTTTTAAGTGCTTCCGAAGCGGCGAGACAGCTTGGCGTCTCGACCAAGGCCCTGCGACTCTATGAACAGCGAGGCTTGGTGACGCCGGCACGCACAGTTTCCGGGTATCGCACCTATGGTCCCGAGGAGATGAATCGTGCTGCGGAGATCGTGGCCCTGCGTGCGCTTGGCCTCAGCCTCGCTCAAGTGGCACAGGTGTTGAAAGGCGACCCTCAGAGTCTGGAACCCGCGTTGGCTGCCCACGAGGCGACGCTTGAAGCGGAAATTCGCCAGCTCGTGGATGCGATAGCCAAGGTCAGGGGACTCCGGTCCGATCTTGCCCGAGGTCAGGCGCCTGCGGACGGAGAGCTGGCACGCCTGCTCAACCCTTCCTCAGAATTCGCCACTGCCTTTGATCTTCCGTGGCCGTGGGGTGGCGAACGATTCGAACTTCGCGACATCCGGCCACTGAACTACATCATCGGTCCGTTGGGAAGCGGCAAGACACGGCTGGCGAAATGCCTGGCTGAGAACTTACCGAATGCCGCATTCCTAGGTCTTGAACGGCTGCAGGATGGAAATGCCGCGACCGTAGGCCGCCTTGAAGCGGACGCCGCGCTCAAATCGCGAGTGGATCAGACTCTGGCGTGGCTTATCGGAGAAGGTGCAGCAGAATCGGAAGCGTTAATCGCTCTACTCGTCGGCCTGGAATCTGAAGGGCCGGCTGCCCTTGTCGTTGACATGGTGGAGCAAGGGTTAGATCAGGCCACGCAGGAAGCATTGATCATCCATCTCCGTCAACGCGCCGAAGTGGGTGGACGTCCGCTGTTTCTGATGACGCGCTCTTCAGCGATCCTGGATCTGACTGCAATCGGCCCTAGCGAATCAATTATTCTGTGCCCCGCCAATCACAGCCCGCCCACTCTCGTCGCCGCCTATCCGGGAACACCGGGATATGAAGCCGTTGCGACCTGTTTAGCCTCGCCGGAGGTTCGAGCACGGACGGCGGGCATGATCGCCTGGCGTCCTCAAGCAGCGTAACTGTTCACGCGTTCGTCGCAGGGCTGAAGAAGCGGGCCATCCATCCTAATCAATCCCCCGCCGCTTCCGGCTCATGCGACGACAACCGCGCCTTCGCGTGCCGCATCTTTTCAAGTGTCTTGGGCCTTGCCTTCAACGCGACGCCGATCGCCAACGCATCCATGATGCACAGATGCACGAGCCGGGACACGCCTGGCGTATTCGGATCGATCGGACTCGGCACGCGCAGCAGCAGCGGAATATCGACCAGCCACGCTAACCGCGAGCCGACATTCGTCAGCGCAATCGTAGTAGCGCCACGCTCCTTGGCGATCTGAATGCTTTCATTCACCTCGACACTACGGCCCGAATGCGAAATCGCAAACGCCACGTCACCCGGTTCCATGAGCCCCGCATAAAGCCGCTGCAAATGACCATCGGTAAACGCAGTCGCCGCAATATCAAGCCGCAAAAATCTCAAAGCCGCATCTTGCGCAACAAGCCCCGAACCCGACCCAACACCAAAGAAGAAAACCCGCCCCGCGCTCGACAACGCCGCAATCGCACTCTCAACCACCGCCGGATCCAACGCGCTACACGCATGCGTGATCCCATCGACTGCTGCCTCACCCACCTTGTCCATCAACGTCTGCACGTCATCGTCACGCGCAACCGCCGTCGACGCATACGGCACCCCGCCCGCCACGCTTTGCGCCAATTGCATCTTGAAGTCGCGCAGACCATGCGCGCCGATCGCGCGGCAAAAGCGCGTGACGGAAGGCTCGGACACGTCCGCGCGCTGGGCGAGCTCGGTGATGCTCGCGCGCATCGCAAAGTCGACGTCGCTCAGCACCATCTCGGCAACCTTGCGCTCGGCGGGCCGCAGATTGGCCAGCGCGCCGCGGATGTGGGGAATCAAGTTCGGTGCGGACACCCGGTGTTCCTTAAGGGTTAATTGAATCCGCGTCGCGTCGCAGCTTCAGTCAGCTTGAATCAGCCTCAAGCGGCAACACGCGGTTCAGACCAGCCTGCGTCCACTCTCCGTATCGAACAGATGAATATGCTCGGCCGGCAGACGCAGCGTGACGCGCTGACCGGGCTCGACTTTCGAGCGCTGGCGAGTCGTCACGCACCACGTGTTGCCGCCTATTTTCCCGTACAAATGGGTCTCGGCGCCAGTCGGCTCGACCACTTCGACTTCCATCGTGGTGTCCGGCTTGTCAGCCATCGTTTCAATGTGTTCGGGACGCACGCCAAGCGTGATTTTTGCGCCGAGCACCGCCGAGGCCGGTGTGCCTTCCAGCACGATCTCGCCACCGTCCGTGAGTTTTAACGCGAAACCCTGCCCATCCGTGCGATTGACCAACACGCCTTCCGCAAAATTCATCGACGGCGAACCGAGGAAACTCGCGACGAACAGATTCGCCGGACGGTCGTACAAGTCGAGCGGACGGCCGACCTGCTCGATCCGCCCCGCGTTCATCACGACGATGCGGTCGGCCATGGTCATCGCTTCGATCTGATCGTGCGTGACGTAGATCACCGTATTCTTCAGACGCTGATGCAGCGCCTTGATTTCCGTGCGCATCTGCACGCGCAGTTTGGCGTCGAGATTTGACAGCGGTTCGTCGAACAGAAACAGCGACGGCTCGCGCACCACCGCGCGGCCCATTGCCACCCGCTGACGTTGACCACCCGACAACGCACGCGGCAAGCGATCCAGATAACTGCCAAGGTTCAGCATCTTCGCCGCAGCTTCGATCCGCGGCTTGAAACTCGCCGACGATTCCTTGCGAATTCGCGGCCCGAACGCGATGTTTTCGTAGACCGACAGATGCGGATAAAGCGCGTAGCTCTGGAACACCATCGAAATATTGCGCTGCTGCGGCGCGAGCGTATTCGCGCGCGTGCCGCCAATCATCAGATCACCGCCGCTGATTTCTTCAAGCCCGGCCACCATGCGCATCAGCGTGCTCTTGCCGCAACCCGACGGGCCGACCAGCACGACGAACTCGCCGTCGTCGATGTTGAGATCGATGCCGTGCACCACTTGCGTGTCGCCATAGCGTTTGAAGATGCCGCTTAGTTGCACTGCTGCCATGCTGTCCTCATCGTCGTGCTGTCATGCGAACGTGTTGCCTTGCTTCATCGAGCAAAGAACACGCCGCGCTATCGGGTCAAAGCAGTTCAAAGCGAATCCAATCCATTCAAAGCGATTCGAGCGTCAGCTCTTCCGCCATCAAACGGTTGCCGGCCATCAGTCCACCGTCGACCGGCAATGCGACGCCGGTAATCACGCGCGCCATCGGCGATGAAAGGAACAGCACCGCATCGGCGATGTCGTCCGGTGTCGCAAAGTCGCGCAGCGGGTACCACTTCTTCAGATCCTCGAAGACCTGCGGATTCTTGTCGACGCGCGCCTGCCACGCCTGCGTCTTCACCGTGCCCGGACAGACGATGTTTGCGCGAATGCCATAGCGGCCCAGTTCGATCGCCAGGGCTTTCGTGTAGCTGATGAGACCCGCTTTCGCCGCGCTATACGCCGGATGCCCGAGCGCGGCCATGCCGTTCACCGAGCCGATCAGCACCAGCACGCCCTTCTGCCGTTCGATCATCGACGCGCGCACCGCTTCCACCGAGTGATACGTGCCGTTCAGATTCAGATGGATGTCGCGCTGCCAACTGGCGGCATCCGTCGTGGCGAGCGTCAAACCTTTGGCGGCACCCGCGTTGGCGACCAGCACGTCCACCGGACCGCGCGTTTTCACCGCCTCGGCGACCGCTTGCTGCACTGCGGCAGCGTCACCCAGGTCGACCGCGATCGGCGTGACATGCGCGTCGCCGAGTTGCGCAACCAATCCGTGCAGCGCGACCGCGTCGACATCGAGCGCCAGCACCGTGTCGCCCTGCTCCACGAAACGCTTGCACAACACGCTGCCGATCCCACCGCAAGCGCCCGTCACTAACACCACACGATTCATGTCTGCCCTCGCCCATCAACCTCGTTGCAGAGCCGGTTTAGCGTGTAAATTTCCTACAAAACCGGCATCGAACAGTTGTCTAGTCATCCCGAAGATTGGGTATCCGTGACTTCGCGTTACGCAGAATACCCCTGCTTTACAGCATCTTATGCACAAAACTGGCTGAGAAAAAATATGGCAGACCCTACGTGACAAGCTATTTTGCGTCATGTAGGATTTTTTCAAACAATTTAACCCAAAGCGGCCGGCGACGGCAGCAGACCACCCCCACCATCATCGGATGGGACCGGAGCAAGCGCCAAAACGCTAACTCCGATCGACACAGGAGAGAGAAATGTCGTTGCATGCCCGTGCTTCCCTCGCGCTAGGCAAAGTTGCCGTGGCGCTCGCGTTTGCAGGTATCGCCGTCGCGGCTCACGCCGACACGGTTCGCGTGACGGTCGCGCATTACAGCGATGCGACCGCGCCGTACTTCGAAAAGATGGCCCGTAACTTCGAGAAGGCCAATCCCGGCACCACGATCAAGATCGAAGACGTGAACTGGGACACGCTGCAACAGAAACTGCAAACGGACATCTCTGGCGGCGCCAACGCCGACCTGGCGATTGTCGGCACGCGCTGGCTGCTCGACTTCGTGAAGGACGACGTCGCCGAACCGCTCGACGGCTACATGGACGCCAGCTTCAAGGGCCGCTTCATCGGCCCGTTCCTCGCACCGGGCGAAATCAACGGCAAGGTGTACGGCCTGCCGATCGCCGCGTCGGCACGCGCGCTCTACTACAACAAAGATCTGCTCGCGAAGGTCGGCTATCCCGACGGCCCGAAAACGTGGAATGACGTGATCGAAGCGTCGAAGAAACTGAAGGCGCAGGGCATTGCCGGCTTCGGTCTGCAAGGCAAGGAAATTGAAACCGACGTCTACTATTACTACGCCCTGTGGACCAACGGGGGCGACGTCGTCGGCAAGGACGGCAAGGCGGCGTTCAATTCGCCGGCCGGCATCAAGGCGGCCACGCTGTACAAGACGATGATCGACGACGGCCTGACGCAGCCTGGCGTGACCGGCTACAGCCGTGAAGACGTGCAGAACCTGTTCAAGCAGGGCCGTGTTGCGATGATGATCTCCGCACCGTTCCTCGCCAAACAGATCAAGAAGGAAGCGCCGAACCTGAAGTACGGCATCGATCCGATCCCGATGGGCACGACGCACGCCACGTATGCGGTGACCGACTCGATCGTGATGTTCAAGAACTCCAAGGTGAAGAAGTCGGCCTGGAAGTTCCTGGACTATCTGTTCACGAAGGAACCGCGCGTCGAGTTCACGACGACCGAAGGCTTCCTGCCGACCACCAAGGCTGAGGCGACCGATCCGGCGTTCAACGATCCGGATACCAAAGCTTTCGTCGCGCTGCTGCCGACGGCTCACTTCGCGCCGACTGTGACCGGTTGGGAAGACACCGCGAAGGCTGTGACCGATGCAATGCAATCGATCTACCTGGGCAAGGCGAAGCCGGCGGACGCGTTGAATGCAGCAGCGACGCAAGCGAACAAATCGCTCGGTAAGTAATCGCGTAGTCTCGTAGTGATTTGCTGAATACGGAACGCGCGCCGCCGTTGCGAAGGCGGCGCGCGTTCCGGTTGTCATGTCCGTAGTGCACTATCCGGCCCATCCCGTCGCGTCCGCTTTTTAATGTGAACGCGTCTTACGATCGAGCACGCATGAGCCGTTCCGCTTCTTCGCGCCTCCAGGCGCCCTGGTTGCTGATTGCGCCGAGTCTGGTGTTGGCGCTTTTCATCATCAGCTATCCGATTTTCAACATCGTGTGGCAATCGCTGCACGAGGTCTCGCGCTTCGGCGCGATCCGCGATTTCACCGGTCTGCAGAACTTCTATACGATTTTCACGGACCCCTCGTTTCTCGCTGCTGCCAAGCGGACGATTGTCTGGACCGTGTGCGTGGTGGGCGGCACGGTGCTGATTTCGGTGCCGGTTGCGCTGATACTGAATCAGGATTTCTATGGACGCGGCGTGGCGCGCACGATTGTGATGCTGCCGTGGTCCGTCTCGCTGACGATGACCGCCGTGGTGTGGCGCTGGGCCTTCAACGATGACTACGGCATGGTCAACGTCACGTTGCAGCGGCTTGGCTTGATCAACGGTCCGATACATTGGCTCGCGACGCCGGAGCTCGCGTTTCCGGTGGAGATCGCCGTCGGTATTCTCGTGTCGATTCCATTTACGGTGACGATTCTGCTGGGCGGGTTGTCGTCGGTGCCGGGAGACATTTACGAAGCGGCGCGGATGGATGGCGCCAGCGCGTGGCAGCAGTTTCGCAAGCTGACGATGCCGCTCTTGCGGCCGTTCATCAACATGACGATTCTGTTGAACGTGATCTACGTGTTCAATTCTTTCCCGATCATCTGGGTGATGACGCAAGGCGGGCCGGATAACGGCACGCATATTCTCGTTACGTATCTCTATGAGCTCGGGTTCCGGCTGGGACGTCCCGGCGAAGCCGCGGCGGTGTCGCTGATCATGCTCGTCATGCTGTTCGTTTTCTCGATCGCCTATCTGCGCCTGCAGCCGGCGAAAGAAGGAGAAACGTCATGAGTCTCAGCGTCAAGATGAAGCGCTCACTGTGGTGCTGGTTGGCACTTTCGCCGCTGATTGTGGCCGTGCTGTTTCCGTTTGCTGTGATGTTGTTTACTGCTTTGAAGCCGGCTACTGAGATTTTTGTTTATCCGGCGAGGTGGTTGCCGGTGCATTGGCAGTGGAGCAACTTTTCGGATATGTGGGTTGCGGCTAACTTCGGCGTGGCGCTGAGGAATAGTTGCGTGATCAGCTTTTTGTCGACTGCGTTGGCGTTGGCGGTGAGCTTGCCGGCGGCTTATGCGTTGGCCAGGTTTCCGTTTCGTGGGAAAGGGTTGTATTCGCAGTTTCTGCTGGTGACGCAGATGTTGTCGCCGATCTTGCTGGTTGTTGGGTTGTTCCGGCTCGCGGCGATGATTCCTTATGGGGATGGGAATCTGGTTGACTCCAAGATTGGTGTCATCGTTTCTTATGCTGCGTTCAATATCGCGTTTGCGGTTTGGATGTTGTCTTCTTACTTTCAGACGGTTCCGAGGGATCTGGAGGAGTCGGCCTGGTTGGAGGGGTGTGGGAGGACGAGGGCTGTTTTTAAGGTCTTCTTGCCGTTGGCTGTGCCGGCGATTGTTGTTACGGCGATCTTTACCTTCATTAATGCTTGGAATGAGTTTGCGGTGGTTTATACGTTGATTCGGTCACCGGAGAATAAGACTTTGACCGTGCAAGTTACGGATATGGTGGCTGGGAAGTATGTTGTTGAGTGGCATTTGGTGATGGCTGCTACTCTTTGTGCGACGTTGCCGGTTTCGATTGTGTTTGCTTGGTTGCAGAGGTTCTTGGTTAAGGGGTTGGCGTTGGGGGCGGTGAAGTAGGGATTAGGCGGGGGCGCAGCGGCGCTACCCCGCTGCTGTCGGTCGATCTAGGCGGTTCAAAGCCACCGCCATCATGCCAATAACTCGTCATATCCCCGAAGAGCTGCAATGTACTGGAACTGGCAGTGTCGCCATCGTCTTGGAATTCGCCGGACAACGCGAGTGCCCTAAAACGTCGGTTCGCCATCGACGATGAAGAACCGCACCCCTTAAGTTCTCTTGATTTCTGTCGATATTAATGTTGGTTCTCCCTGTCGAATCATAAGAGGCAATTGCTCCCCCATGAAGCGTGCGCTTTTTTTGATCTGCGCAACGTAAGCCTGCTAAGAGTAAGGTGTGAAGAAGATCATATACTTGTCGATGGCAATTCACCCCGAGGACGTGACGGTAGAAGTGATAAAGCGGCTTCGTGACGATGCCTTAGGTCATGTACGGTCACTGACACCAAAGATGCGCTTAGTGACTAAGGCTGACGATCCGCTCGCTGTCGAGGTTGATATCGACACGAACCCCAAAGATCGCTTCAGGTTTTACAACGCATACGCTGGAAAAGTAGACCAGCATCGCTACAGAATCAGAATTGGCGCGGGCCTGCTTTTGCAGTTTGACGTTTTTGCTCAGGCGATGGTTGCGGATGAAACGGTGCTCAAAGGTATGCGTAGCGCACGTTTCCTGACTGATGCCGCGCGAGCGCTTGGAAAAGCTAGGCTATTGCACGATTTCTTCTTCCACTTCATGGTAAGCGCTGTTTTTTGGCACGAGTTGGCGCATATTGTCCTCGGACACCTTGATTGGTTAGGTGCACAAGGCTCCGAGCAAGCTTTGTTTGAATTGCCAATGGCCGCATCGCACGAGGACGTGAGAGGCGCATCGCAATCACTCGAATATGATGCGGACAGACAGGCATCGAAATGGCTATTAGCTGTAGTAGACCTCGCGCTCTCCAACAATCCGTCATTGCGTTACGCCGAAGATGCAGACCGCTTTTACGATTTCGGATTTCTAATCGGCTTCATATTTCGCGCCCTTGATGCATTGGAATCTAAGATTCCCGACTGCAAACGCGTGCATCCCGACAACAACGTCCGAACGCTCGCCTCCCTTCACTACCTTGACACTTATTTCGATCAATATAGGTCTAGTCGGAAAGTTGAATATCGAATCGCCTGCCTAGAAGGAGCCAAGGCTGCACTTCAATCTGTGCTGCACGACCAAATACGCCTCCCTGACCAAGCTGAAATAATACTAAATTGTGCTCGCGCCGACATGACAATAGAAACACTCGGAGTTCGAGCTCATCAACTCAAGCTAGTCAATGACAAAACGACGTTCTCTGTAGGCAAGATATTAGAATGAGAACCCAACCAGCTCGCAAAAAAGGAGATGCTTTCTCCGATAGCGTGTATTCACGTGTTCTCGACATTGCAACAAAAGGCGGACTCGCCGTCCCAGCAAGTTATTGCAGGGTTTACCGTGAGAAGGGCTATCCCGCGAATATGCGCAAAGGGGACATCCACTTGGATGTCTCGATTGAGATTTGGGCTCCAAATGCGCCTCGCTGGTCTATGCTCTGGGCATTCGAGTGCAAAGACTACGCCCGCACCGTTCCGGTGACCGCACTTGAGACATTCTCTGCACACTTGAACCAGGTCGCTCCGTTTAATAGAAAGGGGATCATGGTTACAAAGAGCGCCTATTCTAGCGAGGCTCTTGAGTTCGCAAATAATTCTGGAATGGCGCTCGTCAGGATTCTTCCCGATGACCAAGTGGAGTTCGTCATGTTCAGAGGGACGCCCACAGGGAATGGGTACGGTCATAGCGCAGATTTCGCGGATGCTCTTGCCGACCCCGACTACACAGGATTGAATCAAAGCTTCTTTGCAAGTTACGGAGGAAGTTATTTCTCGGAATGGAAGACCCTTCTTTCAGGGATGGCGCATAGCTAGTCTTAAGTTCGACGGAGTACGCATAATGGCGGCCTCCAAGGTACAACGGCCGTTGGGGTAAGTATGACGGTCGACGAGCCCTCGGCCGAAGCGGTTTGCGGTCGCACGCGAATGATTACAGGCGCGCCAGCAGAACAGGCTCAAATTGTGGTACGGTGCTGTGCTGCGAAATAAAATCGTGTGTCGATTGCTATTTAATAGTTGACGGCATCATTAGTAATGTAAATTGCTGAATGACGGGGTTTCCTCCACGTGAAAATTCTCTCCTACAATCCAGGCCACGATGGCGCCATCGTACTTCTTCAAGATGGCCGCCTAATGACGTCTCTCGAAGCGGAGAAGGATTCGAACTATCGATATTCTTCACTTTCTATTCCTGATGTGTTGGATGCCATCGGTAACCTAGAAGAAATACCTGATGTCATTTGTGCCGGAGGTTGGTGGCCTCGAGATCACCACGAATACTTATATGGTTCAAAAACTAATGTCGGATATCGCGGTGTATCGAATAGCGATGTTATCGTAAGCCAACGGCGTTTTTTAGGAAGAGAAGTTAAATACTTTTCATCTTCTCACGAACGGGCACACGTACTTTGCGCTTTCGGTATGTCAGCTCTACCGAGAGGTACCCCATGCTATGCGCTGGTGTGGGAGGGCTCAATAGGTGCATTCTACGAGATCGATTCAGAGTTAAACATCACTTTACTTGCAGATGTTCTAGGTCAACCTGGAAATCGCTACGGCCTGCTCTACGGCTTAGCCGACCCGAGCTTCCCCAAGAATGGACCATATCCCCGCAACTCGGACGCGGGAAAGCTCATGGCATTAGCGTCATTTTCGAATCGAAGCACGCCCTCTGCTGAAGAGAAGAAACTGCTTAATTTTCTGTTGGATGGCCCGTTCCAGGAACTGAGCGCGTATGAGGGTCTTGAGCATGCGCCTCACTTCAATGTGGGATTGGACGATCAGGAGTTTCGCAACTTCTCGGGAATATATAGCAACGCGATCTTCGATATTTTTCATCAGTTCGCGAGGGCAAAGTTGAAGAAAAAACTACCGCTGGTCATCGCGGGTGGATGCGGCCTCAACTGCGACTGGAACACTAAATGGAAGGAGACTAACCTTTTTTCGGAGATATTCGTACCCCCGGTCGCCAACGATTCTGGATCCGCCATAGGCACGGCTATCGATGCTCAGTTCCGCTTTACGGGCAATCCGAAGATCGAATGGGATGTCTATGCCGGCTTGACTTTTCGCGCGGACGGCTCATTCGATACTGGAAAATATGACATTCACGATACGGACTGCGCGCAGATTGCCGACATGCTGGCGAGCGACCTTATCCTCGGATGGGTAAGCGGCAGATACGAAATCGGTCCGCGCGCACTTGGCAATAGGTCGATCCTCGCTGCTCCGTTCCGAGATAGCACACGAATACGACTGAACGAGATCAAGCAGCGCGAGCAGTTCCGTCCGATTGCCCCCGTATGCCTTCGAGATGATGCAGAAAATTGGTTTGGCTGCGATCACGAAAGTCCACATATGCTTTTCACGCACCGTGCAACGACAAATCTGCTGGCAGCCGTCACGCATGTGAACGGAACGGCGCGCATCCAGACCGTCACGTCTGCAACCAACAAGAGACTTTATGACCTACTTGTCGCATTTCAAGCACGCACCGGTTACGGAGTCTTGTGCAACACGTCTCTGAACTTTAACGGGAAAGGTTTCATCAACAACATAGTTGATCTCGATGCCTACGCCGTGGAGCGCGGACTGGACGGGTTCGTGATTGAAGGGCGGGCCTATCTTCTAAAGAATTCCCAACGGTATCAAGCATACAAAGGGACATCGGGTCATACAGCTGCGGCGGCACGTTCGCTTAGCAGCGGCTAGGGTGCATTTACGCCGCGCTTCACGCCCGGAAAAGGACACGTCGGTAGGATGCTCCAATCAGATCTATAGACCTCAGCAAGTACATGCACAATATGGATTCGTACCCAGTCGGCTTCGAGGATGACGATCGCCTGCGATCTGCCTTCATCCGAGACCTCACGCTGCAGCAGCTTGACCGCTTCACAACTTTCAGCATTGGCGGCCCAACCCAGTCCGCTCTCGTTCCCAAGACACTGATAAGGTACTGGCACGACCCGAATGACGTACCGGAAGATGTTCGCGCATGTCTCGACAGTTGGGACCGGCTTGGCGACGAGGGCTTCGAGTTCCGAATGTTTAACGACGTATCGGCGGCCGCGTACATTGCTGATCGGTACGGCGCGCAGGAGCGCGACGCATTCGCGCGCTGCCGACACCCGGCAATGCGCTGCGACTATTTGCGGATGTGCGTCTTGCTCGCGGAAGGCGGCCTCTATGTCGATGCGGACGACGTACTGCTTGGCGGGGGCTGGAAATACATCTTTCATGACGGCGCACTCAAGGTGCAGCCGCTATGCTACGACATCCCGCCCCGGCGGTCGGTCAAATTCCTCCGGGTATGGTCACTTCAAATTCCCCCACCTGACGACCCGTCGGCTGAGCCACTAAAGCCGCCGGGAGAGGTGTTGCAGGACGTCT